>JAQULN010000425.1 GCA_028718575.1 Candidatus Krumholzibacteriia bacterium
GCGCGACGAAGAGGTCGCCGACCGCGAAGCTCGGGTCCTTGATCTGCAAGCCGCGATCAGCGGCCGGCGGCTGGCGGCGAAGCTCGGGCGTCGGTTCGATCTGGTCGTCGACGAGGTGCTGGACCTTGCAACGCCTGAGCAGCGCGAACGCTGCGCAGCGTTGACCGGGGCACTCCTGGACGGCACCTGGCACGAAGCCGCCGCGCGCGGGCGAGCGGCAGCGGCGGTCGCGGCCGGTTCGCGGCTGGCGCTTGGCCGCAGCCATCACTTCGGGTACGATCTCGACGGCGGGGTCGTGCTGCCGGCCGGCGCGGCCCTGCGTCCGGGGTCCTGGCTCGAGGCGACCTTCACCGGCGCCTCGGCGTGGGATGTCTGGGCTGAGCCGGCACCTTGAACCTTGACGAGAGGTCTGCTGCATGAATCGGCCACGATTGGGGATGCGCGCCAGGTCGGGATTGGTGCTGTTATGCGTGGTGCTCGGCGGAGTCCGGGTCGCCGCGGCTGATCCGTTGCTCGGCGAGCCGTTCGACCGGGCGGGCGCCGACACGTTGCGCACGAACCTCTGGGTCGCCGAAGCATTGATCAACGCCACGCTCGGAGATTTGCTGCCCTATCTGCCGCCGGCGCCGGCGGCGATCCAACTGACGGCCGGCAGCAGTGAAGCGGCGACCGGCCTGGTCACGACCGTCGCGACGACCAATCTGCGGCGCGCGGGCTACCAGGTGCACCTGGAGCGCTCGACGGCGGGAACCGAGTTGCCGTTCGTCGAGTTACGCTACCGGTCCGGCGCGATGGAACTGAAATATCTGGGCAGCGGACGACGCCTCGGTCTTTGGCAGAACTGGATCACACGGACCATGGATTTCTCGGTCCAGTACACCGTGGTCGACCCGGCCGACGGCCAGGTGCTCGCCAATCCGCGTTTCGTGCGCAGTTTTCAGGACCGGGTGCCCCCCAAGTATTTGACCGCGATCGAGTCGCTCGATTATCCGGCGTTCACGAAGGGAATGCTGCAAAGCGGCGGCTGGACGCGGCGATTGGAAGAAATCGTTGTCCTGGGCTCGCTCGCCGGGCTGGTGGCGATCTACTTCGCGAACGTCGAATAAAAGCAATGCGGACCCACTGTGGCGCGGGTGACCGGGAGGCAGCGTTGAAGAAATACGGGCACCGTCGCGGCTGGCCGACAGCGGTCTGGTTGCTGGCGTTGAGCGGCTGTATGATGCTCGGCGCAGGTTGCGGCAGTCGCAATCCCCACGCCGTCGGCAGCTTCGAGCGAGGCCTCTTCTGGCTGGACAAGGGCCGCTACCAGGAAGCCGCCGATGCGTTCGGCGCGTTTGTGCGGCAAAATCCGACCGACAGTCTGGCCGCGCAGGCGCAATTCGAGAAAGCCCGGGCTTATATGCAGAATCGGGAATATCCCCTGGCGGCCGTCGAATTCCAGATCTTGGTCAAGGATTACCCCATCAGCCCGCTCGTCGAGGCGGCGCTGTTTCACCAGGGGGAATGCTACTTCCGGCAGGTCGGCCGCGTTGAACGCGATGTGACGCCGGCCGACGAAGCGCGCCTGCAGTGGTTGGAGTTTTCCCGGCGCTACCCGCAGTCTGATTACATGCCGCAAGTGCGCCAGTACATGGAGACGATCGCCGACCTGATGGTCAAGAAGCGCCTGCAACGCGTCCAGGTCTACCGGCAACTCCGGCGTTGGGACGCCGTGGCGCTGAGCCTGGACCGCACGCTGCAAGAGGAGCCGACCAGCCGGCTGCTCGACGAGGTGCTCTGGCAGCGCGGCCAGGTAGCTGAACGCCTAGGCGATCCGCAGCGAGCCACGCAGGTCTACCAGCGCCTGTTGGAAGAATTTCCAGCGAGCGGCTATCGAAACCGGGCGCGGTCCGCCCTGGATCGCCTGGCCGCCGGCGGTGGCGGCGAACCGTGATCCGCGCTTTTTTCGGCGGTAGTTTCGATCCGATCCATGCCGGTCATCTCGCGATCATCGACCTTCTGCTCGAACGAAGGCTCGCTGACGTCGTGCATGTCGTGCCGGCCCGGCAAGCGCCGCTGCGCCGCGAGGCGGCGGTCGAACCGGCGGCTGTCCGCCTGGAACTCGTCCAGGTGGCGCTGGGCGAGCGGCCGCAGGTCGTGGTGGAGGAACTGGAAGTCAACCAGGGAGGGCCGCGGTATACGGTCGCAACGCTGACCCGGTTGGTCGCCGCCTATCCGGGCGACCGCTGGCGCCTGGTCCTCGGCGCCGACCAGGCGGCGGTGTTCGACCGCTGGCGCGAGCCGCAGCGCTTGCTGAATCTGGCCGACCCGGTCGTCGTCGCGCGCGGCCCGGTCGAGCTGGCGACGCCGCTCGTGGGCCGCGCTCTGGTCGTCGCGGACTTCGCGCATCCGGCCACGGCAACGGAGATCCGCCGGCTGCTCGCCGCGCAACGCATACCCGATCCGAGCCTGCTGCCGCCGGCGGTCGCCCGCCGGATCGCGGCCGCGGGTCTTTATGGATTCGCGGCGCGGACGCCGTCGGCGCCCAAGGAGGCGCCGTGAACCGCAGCTTGATCTTGATCGACGGTTCGGCGCTGATCTACCGCGCTTACTATGCCTTCGCCAATCGGCCGCTGACCTCTCCGAGCGGCGAGGCGACTTCCGTCGCGTTCGGCACGGTCACTGCGGTATTGAAACTGCTCGCTGACTACGCGCCGTCGCATCTGGTGATGGTCTTCGACCGCAAGGAACCAACGTTTCGGCACCAGCTCTACGCACAGTACAAGGCGACGCGCAAGCCCATGCCGGAGGACCTCGCCGCCCAGTTGCCGCGGTTGCGCGAACTGTTGGACGCGTGGCGGTTGCCGGTCCTCGAGCGCGCCGGGTACGAGGCCGACGATGTCATGGCGACGGTCGCTCGGCGCAGCGCCGGCGTGGTCGACTGGGCGTGGTTCTATTCCGGAGACAAGGACTTTCAGCAGTTGGTGGACGAGCGCACCGGCATCCTGAAACCGGGACGTCGGGGCGACG
>JAQULN010000426.1 GCA_028718575.1 Candidatus Krumholzibacteriia bacterium
GGCCGGACGAACCCGCCGAAAATCAACGCCCCAAGTCCGAGGAACGCCGTCAAATCCAGCGGCAGCTTCTCGGTCAGGAACAGATAGACCAGGACCGCGAAGATCCCTAGCAGACTGGCGATCTCGAAGGTCAAAGCGGGCGACCTCCTCGTATCGTCGCGACCGCCGACCGCGGCCGCAGCGTCGTTCTCGGCCGTCGTCCGCCGCGCCGCACCCGGCCCGGATCAGCTCGCGTAGCCCAGCCGCCGATTCAATTCTTCGAGCATCGCCCGGGCCGCGTCGGGAATCACCGTGCCGGGACCGAACACCGCGGCGGCGCCGTGGTCCCGCAGGAACTCGTAGTCCTGGGCCGGGATCACCCCGCCCACGACCACCATGATGTCGTCGCGGCCGAGTTTGCGCAATTCCGCCACGAGTTGCGGCAAGAGCGTCTTGTGGCCGGCGGCGAGCGAACTCATCCCCACGATGTGCACGTCGTTCTCGACGGCCTGGCGCGCGGTCTCCTCGGGAGTCTGGAACAGCGGACCCATGTCCACGTCGAAACCCAGGTCGGCATAGGCCGTGGCGACCACCTTGGCGCCGCGGTCGTGTCCGTCCTGGCCCATCTTGGCGATCATGATGCGGGGACGCCGGCCCTCCCGCCGCAGAAACGCTTCGATCATGGTCCGCACGTCGCTCACCGCGCCCTCCTCGCCCAGCTCAGCGCCGTAGACACCGCTGATGGTCCTGATCTCGGCCTGATGCCGGCCGGCCACCTTCTCCATCGCGTCGGAGATCTCCCCCAAGGTCGCCCGCGCCGCCGCCGCCGCCACCGACCGCTCCAACAGATTGCCCTCGCCGGTGGCCGCGCAATGGGTCAACGCCTCGAGCGCCGCGGCGACGGCCGCGGGATCGCGCTCGGCCTTGAGGCGGCGCAGCCGCGCGAGTTGCTGCCGGCGAACCTCGGTGTTGTCCACCTCGAGGATCTCCAGCGGTTCCTCCTGCTCGGGCCGGTACTTGTTGATCCCGACGATGGTCTCCTGCCCTCCGTCGATGCGGGCCTGACGCCGCGCCGACGCCTCCTCGATGCGCAGCTTGGGCAGCCCCGAGGCGATGGCCTTGGCCATGCCGCCGAGCTGCTCGACTTCCTGGATGTGGCCCCAGGCTCTGCGCGCCAGGGCATCGGTCAGGTGCTCCAGGAAGTAGCTGCCGCCCCACGGATCGACCACGCGGCAGATCCCCGTCTCGTCCCGCAGATAGAGCTGCGTGTTGCGGGCGACGCGGGCGGAGAAATCGGTTGGCAAAGCGATCGCTTCATCGAGCGCGTTGGTGTGCAGAGACTGGGTATGGCCGAGCACGGCCGCCATGGCCTCCACGCAGGTGCGAACCACGTTGTTGAAGGGGTCTTGCGCGGCGAGCGACCAGCCGGAGGTTTGGCTGTGCGTGCGCAGCGCGAGCGATTTGGGATTCTTGGGGTTGAACTGCTTGAGCAGCTTGGCCCAGAGCAAGCGCCCGGCGCGCAGCTTGGCCATTTCCATGAAGTAGTTCATGCCCTCGGCCCAGAAGAACGATAAGCGCGGCGCGAAGGTGTCGATCGCGAGCCCGGCGGCGATGCCGGCGCGCACGTACTCGAGGCCGTCGGCGATGGTGTAGGCCAGCTCGAGATCCGCCGTCGCGCCGGCTTCCTGCATGTGGTAGCCCGAGATCGAGATGGAGTTGAACTTGGGCATGTGCTGCGAGGTGTACTTGAAGATGTCGCCGATGATCCGCATGGAGAAGTCGGGCGGATAGATGTACGTGTTGCGGACCATGTACTCCTTGAGGATGTCGTTCTGGATGGTGCCCGCGAGCTGGTCGAGACCAGCGCCCTGCTCCAGCGCCGTCACGATGTAGAACGCCATTACCGGCAACACGGCGCCGTTCATGGTCATCGACACGGACATCTCGTCGAGCGGAATGCCGTCGAAGAGGATCTTCATGTCCAGGACCGAATCGATGGCGACTCCGGCCTTGCCGACGTCGCCGACCACGCGCGGGTGGTCGCTGTCGTAGCCGCGGTGCGTCGCGAGGTCGAAGGCGACCGACAGGCCCTTCTGGCCGGCGGCAAGGTTGCGCCGGTAGAAGGCGTTGGATTCTTCGGCGGTCGAGAACCCGGCGTATTGGCGCACGGTCCACGGCTGCAGCACGTACATCGTGGCGTACGGACCGCGCAGAAACGGCGGCAGCCCGGCGAGATAATCCAGGTGTTCGAGGTCCGTATAGTCGCCGGCGGTGTAGAGCGGCCGCACGGCGATCTGTTCGTTGGTGCGCCAGACGGCCGCGGGATCGGCGCCCGTGGCGCGGGCCTGCTCGGCCCAGCGCGCGAACGCCGCCGCCGGCGCGGGACGGGTCGCGGACCCGCCGGCGAGGTCGACCTGGGTGTAATCGGGAATCCGGCTCACAACGCGACCCCCTTGCTGGTGGCCAGTTCGCTCAGCACCGCGTGGGCGTCCGAGCGCAGATGGATGAACTGGTCGACGCCCGCCGCCCGCAGCTCGGCCTCGCGCTCGCCGGGCTGCCCGGCCAAGATCACGGTTTCGAGGCCGGCGTCCTTGAGCTGGCGGGCCGTTTCGGCGGCCTGTTCGGCGTAGGTGGCGTCGAGGCCGACGATCACGGCCGTGGCCGCCGTGGTCTGCATGGCGGCGTCGGCCACTTCGGCCGGCGAGCCGAACCAGCGGTCGGCTTCAACGGTGAAGCCGCCGGTCTGGAAAAAGCCGCGGGTGAAGTCGAGGCGCGGCATGTAGCGCGCGACGTCGCCCAGGTTGGCGCAGAAAACCGCTACCGCGGAGGGATCCGCGTGGGCCCGCACCGCCAAACGCAACCGCTCGAACATTTCGCCCGCGCGCCAGGCGCCGATCGGCTGCACCTCGAGATGCGGCTCCGCGTCGTGACGGAAGGTCCGGCTCAGTTCGCCGACGGTGGCGCCCGCGTTGGCGGCCTCGACCAAGGCCGCGAAAACCTGCGACTGGTCGCCGGTCAGG
>JAQULN010000427.1 GCA_028718575.1 Candidatus Krumholzibacteriia bacterium
TACTACTGGGCCGAGGTCTTGACCCCGGCGTTGGGCGTTAACAGGCGCCATCAGCTCAAGAGGGCGTTCTGAGGCAACACACTAATTACGAACGCCCGCAACACAGCAACAATCTCGACGGCACAACCGATCTCCCTGGCTATGTGACCGCAGTCACAGACAATAGATTTCAATATCAATATTATTCATCCACGGACAATGAACGATGCCGGCACGCGCGGGCCGCTCACCCCACGTCGCCGCAGTTCTGCTAACCGGGATGCGTATCGTGATATCGTCACGCTGGTTGGGAGCGGTCGCAGCGGTCCTGCTCGGCGCCGGCTTCGGGGGAAGCAGCGCCGACGCGGTTCCCTACTACTCGGCCGAGTTCGGCCAGCGCTGCGCGCTGTGCCATGTCGAACCGACGGGCGGCGGCCTGCGCACGACCTACGCCACGATGGCCTTGATCCCCGAGGAACTCAGCTTCCTGCGCAAGTCGCCCGAAGAGCTTGCCGGTATCCGGCCCGATCTCGGCGAGACGGTCACGGTCGGTCTGGATATACGCAACCTGGTCTACCAGAGCGAGCAAGGCCAGGGCGGCCAGGTCGACATGCAGAGCGACGTGTACGTCGGGGTGCAGATGGACGACCGGTTCGCCGTGTACGTGGAATTGGGCAAGAACGGCGCGCAGGAGTGGGCCGGCCTGGCTTACGTGCTGCCTCTTGGCGGCTACCTGAAGGCCGGACGATTCATGCCGGACTATGGCTGGAAATGGGCCGATCACAAGCTCGCGTCGCGCGAATACCTAGTCGTCGAGCAGGGCGCGCTCTCATCGGCGTTGTTGCGCGACGCCGGCGTCGAAATCGGACTGCATACGCAGTGGTGGGAGGCGACCGGTTCACTGCTGCAGGGCGGGGGCCGCAACGGGGAGAGCTACGCGGGGCGTCTCGCCCTGCGGCGCAGCCTGGGGGCGCTGAACCTCGCCCTGGGCACATCGATCTTGCGTCGCGAACTACCTGCCGGCCATGCGCGCGCGTGGGGCGGTTTCGGCTACGCAGCCGCCGGGCCGGCGGCGTGGGTCTTCCAGGTCGATGAGACGGGCAGCGGCCGGCGCAAAGGACTGCTGATCTCGCAGGAACTGACCTATCGCGTGACACGCGGTCTGCGCGCGCGCGGCACCTACAGTATCCAGGATCCTGACCACCGCGAGCGCACAGGCACCCGCAGTCGTTGGACCGTCGGGCTCGACGCGCTGTTGAGCCCGTTCTTCGGCGCCCAGCTCGCCGCCAGCCGCCATGAGTTTCGCCGCGGCGAGCTGGTGACGCAGACCGATCACTGGCAGGGCGAACTGGTCCTGCACTTTCTCTACTGACGGAGATCGACATGCGCCGTTTGCTCGTCGTCACCGTGTTGTCGTTGATCCTCGGTCCGACGCTGCCGTCCGCCCAGGCCGCGGTCTGGCGTGTGAAGGAAGGCAGCGAGGTCGTTTTCATCTCCAAGGCGTCGATCGAATCGTTCGACGGCAAGACCCGGCACGTGCGCGGTCATATCGCCTGCGACCTCGAACGGCTGCTGGGTCCGGTGGAACTGGCGATCGAGGTCGACCTGGCCAGCCTCGACACCGGCATCAGCTTGCGCAACAAACACATGCGGGAGCGGCACCTGGAGACCGGGAAGTTCCCGCTGGCGGTCTTCACCGCGGAGGAAGTGATCGCGGCGTCGGCCGCAGCGCTCGCGCCCGGCGCGACCGAGACCGTGACGGTGCGCGGCCAGTTCGTCCTGCACGGCGTGACCCATCAACGCGAGATCACCGCGCGGGTGTCGCTGGCGGCAGGGGGAGTCTTGACGGTGGCGGCGGACTTCCCCGTCAAGCTCTCCGACCACGACATCAGCCGGCCGACGTTCCTGGTGCTGCGGCTCGCCGACGAGCAGCAGGTTGCGGTGAGGCTCGTCATGGCGCCGGAGGCGCCGTGATGCGCCTGCCTTGGCCGCTGGCGGCGGCGGCTCTCGCCTGGTTGCTAGCGGCGGGCTGCGCCGATCTCGGTGACGACCCGGTCGCGCCGGCGGACAGCGATCCGCCCGATCCACCCGATCCGCCCGCGCCGGTGAGCTTCAGCGAGCAGATCCAGCCGATCCTCGACAACAACTGCGTGAGCTGCCACGGCACGGTCGCCAACGCCGGCCTCGATCTACGGCCGGGGCAGAGCTACGCCAACCTGGTCGGCGTGCAGGCGACCGAATCGACGCTGCTGCGGGTTCAGCCTGGCGCACCGCTTGAGAGTTGGCTCTATCTGAAGCTTACCGGCGCCCAGAACGCCGGCACCGAGATGCCGCCCGGGAATCAATTGAGCGCGGACGTGACGGACCTCGTCCGCGATTGGATCGAGGAGGGAGCCCTTGACAACTGAACGCTCAACCGCGCGCCGCCGCCGGCGCTCGTCCGAGGAGGATCCGACCATGATCAACGCGCACCGTGTCCCTGTTCGGCGCTGTCTCGCCGCCGGTTTCGCGATGCTCTTCGCCTGCTCCGCGTACGCCTTTTCCACCGGGCCCGACGACGGCCATACGAACGCGCCCGGCGAGGCCAACTGCACATCGTGTCACAACAGCTTCCCCCTCAATTCGGGTAGCGGTATGCTGTCCTTGGCCGGCCTGCCGGCCCAGTACACGCCCGGCGAGTTGTACGACCTGACGCTGACTCTCAGTGATCCAGTTGCCATGCGCTGGGGCTTCCAGTTGACCATTCTGGGCGGCGGCGGGGCAAGCGTCGGCGCGATCACTGTCACCGACGGCGGCACGCAGTCGAGTCAGACCGGCAGCCGTGTGTACCTCAAGCACAATTTCCTCGGGACGGCGCCCGGCACGGCCGGGTCCAAGAGTTGGAACCTGCGCTGGACCGCGCCGGCGGCCGGCACCGGCGTGGCGACCCTCTACGTGGCGGGCAATGCGGCCAACAACGACAACACCAATCTGGGCGACCGCATCTACGCCACGTCGTTCGCCAGCCTGGAGGGGGC
>JAQULN010000428.1 GCA_028718575.1 Candidatus Krumholzibacteriia bacterium
TGCGGATCAGGATATCCCGCCGGACCGTCAGTTTCTGAGCCGGCCGCCCTGGCAGCGGTTCCTCGTCTTTGTATCCGGACCGCTGTTCAACCTGGTTTTGGCTTATGTGATCTACACCTCGCTGTTTTTGCACCAAGGAATTCCGGTCAATCCGATCACCGAGATCGGCACCGTCGCGGCGGACAGTCCCGCCGCGGCGGCGGGGCTGCACGTGGGAGACGTCTTCCTCTCGGTGGACGGACAGCCGGTGAGCGGCTGGTACGACATGCTGGATGCGCTGGACCGCGCGGCGGGCGGCGACCAGACCGGCGGTCAGGTCCGCCCGGTTGCGGTCGTCGTTGCGCGCGACGGCGGCGAGGTCCACACCGAGATCCAGCTAGAGCGCGACGCCAGTGGTCGCTGGGAGTTCGGGATCGAGGCGCACGACAACCTGGTCGGCAGAGTGCAGCGCAACGGCCCGGCGGCTCGACTCGGCCTGAAGCGCGGCGACCGCATTGTCATGATCGATGGACAGCCTGTCCGCTCGCATCGCGAAGTGCTGGAGATCGTCCAAGCTGCGGCGGCGCGGCCGCTGGCGATCGCCTGGGAGCGCGACGGCCGCGTCCTGACGGGTACGGTGACGCCGGTCGCGTTCGAGGTCCAAGCGGACTCCCTGGTCGGGCGCATCCACTACGAGAAATACCAGGGCAGCCGCCCCTTGCAGCTGGGCGAGGCGCTGACCTACGGCCACCGCCAGACCTGGTTCACGCTGAGCCAGACCGCCCGCGAGCTCTGGCGCTGGGTGCGTGAGCGGATGGGTCTGGAGTCGGTCGGCGGACCGATTCGCATTGCTCAGGTCGCCGGCGAAATGGCCCGTTGGGGCTTCGACCGGCTGTTGTTCTTCATTGCATTTTTTTCGGTCAACTTGTTCCTGTTGAACATGTTGCCGATTCCGGTCCTGGACGGCGGGCATGTGCTGTTCTTGATCTTGGAAGTGCTGCGCGGTAAACCCGTGGACGAGCGTGTGCAAGGAATCGCCACGCAGCTTGGCCTGATCATCCTGCTGCTATTCATGACGGTGGTGCTGGTGCAAGATGGGGTGCGGTTATTCACTGGCTGAGGTCGGTCAGGCGGCGGCTCGGTCGCCGCTGGGCGCCGGTTGCGGCCACGGTGCGGTGAGTCGCCGCGGATGGGGGGCGTGGATCAGCGAGTCGGCTTCCGCCTCCAGTAGACGCCGCACCAGATCGTGCAACAGCGCGACGCGCCGCGGATCTCGCGACAGCGCGGCCTCCGCGACGCTGGCCGCCGTGTCGCCCCAGGCGACGGCCAGACTGTCGAGCAGGGCCGTGCCGCAAACCGGGTCGGCCATGGCCACGGCGCGCGCTCGTTCCAGGATCAGAAAGCGCTCGACGTATCGCCGCTCGCCGGCGTTGAGGTCGTGTACGCGCAGTTCGTCGGGTTTCTTCCCGCAACCCGCGAGCGACAATGCTGCGCCGAGGCAGCTGCAAACAATGAGGATCAGGCGGCAGATGCGCAGCATCAGTGAACTCCCCGCGGCGTCTTGGCGCTGCGGCTCGGTGGCCGGCGGTTTCGCGAAGCGGCGGCATAGACCATAATGCAACACCGAGCGAATCGACAACCCTCGACTACACGCTGTCGTCTGTGGGTTATTGCGCTGGTGCTTTGCTTGCGCGCCTGGTTGCCGGCGACGCCTTGCCTGGCCGATGACGAGCTCGACTTCGGCCTCCAACGAACTCGCCTCGCGCGCGTGGAGATTTCCGGCAACGCGACCTTCTCCGACCGGGAACTCAGGCGCGTCCTGCGTCTGCAGGAGTCCGACTGGCGCAACATCCTGTATGCTCCCAGCTATCGGTCCGATCTCGTCGACACGCAATTGCGCCAGGTTCGCAGCTGGTATCGGTTTCGCGGTTTCCACGAAGTGAGTGTGCAATTGGATTCGACCGGCGTCGCTGCGGACCAAGGCGACGTCCTGTACATATCCGTCGCGGAAGGACCGCGGACCTTCATCGATCAAGTTGAATTCCGCGGCATTGAGCCGCTGGCCGAAAACGACTTGCGGCGGGTGATGGACCTACTCGAAGGCCGCCCCTCGCCGGCGGATGTCAACGGTTTCGGCGAGGATATCTATCGCCTGCGGCGCTTGTACTGGGCACGCGCGCATCTGCGGGTGGTTTTGTCGCCTCAGCTGCAGTTTTTTGAAACGGACAACCCGCTGCGCCGCTCCGCCAGACTCGTCTATGCGGTCGCACCCGGGCCGGTGTACACGGTCAGCAACGTGGAAGTCCGCGGCGATCTGACGACCCGCCAAGAGCTGATCCGGCGCGAGGTGCGTCTGACACAGGGAGATCTCTTCGCCTGGGACGAGGTCGAGCACACGCGCCAGCGCTTGTTGCAGACGGCGTTGTTCCGCGACGTGAGCGTGACGGCCGCCGATTGGGATACCAGCGGGCATAGTGCCGCGCTGATGATCTGGGTGACCGAACGCAAGCCGGCCTTCTACGAACTGGGCACCGGTTTCGGCAGCCGCGAGCGGATCCGGGCGCTCGCCGCCTGGGGGCACAACAATCTCTGGGGCAGCGGCCGCCGGATGCACCTGCGGCTGCGCGGCTACTGGAACGTCGAAGAGATCATCGGCAGCGCGCGGGCGTTCAGCGACGGCGACCTCAACTACCGCGCCGATCTCCTCTACAGCAATCCCCACCTGTTCGGGCGCAGTTATCCATTGGACATCAATGTCTTCGGCAAGCGCGAAACTCGTGGCGAGTCGGGTCTGATCCAGAATGTTCTGGGCTTCCTGGTGGGCACCCAGCGCCGGGACGACCTGCGCTGGACCAACCGTCTGGATCTTAGCGTGCGCGTGATCGATCCCGACGTGCATCCCCTGGCGCCGCGCGACCTGCAGCAGGATTTCGAGCTGGCCGGGGTGACGGCCACGCAGACGCGTTCGCTGATCCATTCGCTCTTCTACGAGGGCCGCGA
>JAQULN010000429.1 GCA_028718575.1 Candidatus Krumholzibacteriia bacterium
TTCGACAAACTTAATCCACGCGAATTCGCGGTCACCGTGACTCCCGTCGACAGAGATCTCGGTCGACAGTAGGGATGCCGCAGGCAAATGGCAAGCTGATCGCAGGCGCCTGGGTCGCGGGATCAGGCGCCGCCGCCGGCGTGCAGTGCCAACGCGCGGCGGAACTCGCGTTCGACGTCGGCGCCGAACGCCGCGATCACCACCCGGCGGACCGAGCGGCAGCCGGCCAGACCTTGCGCGAGAGCCGCGGCGGCGACAGCGGCCGCGGCGGCGATCGGGTAGCCGTAGACACCGCAGCTGATCGCCGGGAACGCGATCGATTGAACGGCATGCAGGTCGGCGAGTTCAAGGCAGCGGCGGTAGCAAGCCGCCAGCAGCGCCGCCTCGCCGTGTCCGCCGCCGCGCCAGATCGGACCCACCGTGTGGATCACATAGCGGGCGGGGAGCCGATAGCCGGCGGTAATTTTGGCGTCGCCGGTCGGGCAACCGCCGAGTGTGCGGCATTCGGCGAGCAGTTCGGGCCCGGCCGCGCGGTGGATAGCGCCGTCGACGCCCCCGCCGCCGAGCAGCGTTTCGTTGGCCGCGTTGACGATGGCGTCGACCGCCATGGTCGTGATGTCGCCGGCCACGACGACGATCTGGCGATCAAGCATGAGCTGCACCTCGGGGCTCACCCGCCGGCAGCGGCGCTGACCGGCCGGTTCGTCAGAAAAAACCTGGGCTGCCGGGCTAGAGAAAGAACGTTTTGACAGAACTCCAGGTCTCGTTCTCGGTCGCTTTGCCCAGGTCCATTTCGTTCTCGGCAGCCTGCGCCCTGACGGCGTATCCGCCCAACGTCATATCCGATATTCCCAAAATTTCGTAGAAAGTCACTTCGCCAGCGGACGTCAGCGCTTAGCTGCGGGCGGACCTGGCGCGCAGCTGGCGCAAGCCAGATGCGTGACAGAGCCGACTGTCAGCTTGAACGGCTTGTAATGCGAAGGTATCCGGACCTGCAATTATACGGTCCTTTCGCATTAGATCGCGGCACAGTCTCAACGTTACAGACGTGGCACCTTTAGCGGCCGACGTACAACGTCACTCAAAGACGAATCCAGTTCGGAAAGTTCTGCTGGCCATTCTTCGGTTTCGCTCACGCAACTCTCATCCGCCGATCGTTGCAGATAGCGCCGCAGCGCTACCGCCACCTCATGACTGAGGCCCATTCTAGATGAGATTCCACTGAATACGATGAAGGGCCGACTCGAACTCGGATGCAGGTCCATTGCCCATTTGAAAAACACCTCACTCGGATCTGCCATTTGGCCTTGTTCCGCGAAATACTCGATTGCCGAGCGAGGATCAGGTAGAACCAGGTCGTACGTTTCACCGGCACAGCAGCGCACCAGGAGATGATCTCCGTGTATCCGCGCCGAATCAACGTTCCGCAGTCCCATTAGCATATCCACCGATCTCGACCGAATCTCGTCGAGGCTAACGCCCTGTAACGCAAGTTCACGCTCAAAGTACCTGCACTCAAGACGCAGGGCGTGAGACACAATCGACTTGAAAGAGAATTCGGGGTTAAGTTCGGGATCGAAGTGATGGATCTCCGGAAACACGCGAATTCCATCCACGTAGACTCTGTCTTCACTGATTCTGATCTGCACCTCACCAGACAACCAGTTCCCATAAAGACAGATTTGGTACGGCTCCAGGTCGACAGTGAGTTGCTGAAACGGAAGCGTCGTAGTCGTGTGGTCCGAATCTTCGTCAGCGTCCTTCCTGAACGAATAGGACAGTACAATCGAATCCTGGAATGCTACACCGTTGCGAATGGCCGGTTCAAATCGACTAAGGAAGGTCGCGAGAATCGCCGGCCTCTCGAGAGTGGGGCGCTGCCGGATTGAAACAACTCTGGCCTTGTATACCGCACCAGAGGAATCGACATACGCCATGATTTCGATGCGACCCTCAATATTCATGTTACGCCCGGCAGACGTATAGTAGGCGGGCATTTGACTCACAACCGTGAGTGGGCGGAAACCGGAACCTAAAGACTCCGCCATGCAGGGCGACATCGCAGAAGCGACAAGCAGCAATGCCGAGACCAGGAATTTCAAGAACCCACCCTCTTCAGCAAGACCAAAACGCAGTCCGACATGGCTCATCAATCGTATAACGCTACGCCGATAAGCCGCGGGCGCACAAGCGCCCGTCAGCTTCATCGGCTTGATACTCATTGAGGCCCCCTCCAAGCCTACCACACAGTAGACTGGAATGGCGCCAACCATCTTCCCAAAGGAGGAGGCCCAATGAGATTCTTCACCGACCGCTACCCCTACTACTGCGGCGTCGACCTGCACGCCCGTTCCATGTACCTCTGCGTCATCGACGACGACGGCCAGGTCAAGCTCCACAGGAACATCGACGCCGATCCTGACGCTTTCCTCGACGCCATCGCGCCCTACGCCGACCAGGTCGTCGTCGGCGTCGAGTGCATCTTCACCTGGTACTGGCTCGCCGATCTCTGCGCCGAGCAGCAGATCCCCTTCATCCTCGGACACGCATTATACATGAAAGCCATCCACGGGGGGAAGGCCAAGAACGACCGCATCGACTCGCTCAAGATCGCCACCCTCATGCGCGGCGGCTCGTTCCCAATGGCCTACGTCTACCCCGCCGAGATGCATGCGACGAGCAATCTGTTACGCCGGCAGCTCCAGAACACCTGTGGCCTTGACCACGTAGCGACGCTTGGACGACGCCGAGGTAGCCAGCGCGGTTTGATTAGGCGGTCGCTCGCCTCCCCGGACATCAGAGAACGGACCACGGGTCCTGCTCCTCACCCGAGCCCGCAGACCAACTGGAGAGCGGTCGCAGCTCAGCCCGACGTTCGACGGGGCCGGCAAGAGGGCACCGATGTGTTTCTAGGTCGCAGGGCTTCGGCCCTGCAGGCTCGCCGCACGCGAGTCCGGAACCTCGATAGATG
>JAQULN010000430.1 GCA_028718575.1 Candidatus Krumholzibacteriia bacterium
CTTCTACGAGGGCCGCGACGACGTCTTCAACCCCCGGCGCGGCAATAACTTTACGAGCCAATTCGAGCTGGCCGGCGGCCTGCTGGCCGGCGACAACAGCTTCTTGAAGTGGAGCGGTTCGCTGCAGCACTACACTCGCTGGCTGGGCGGAGTGCTGGCCGCACGCGTGCGTCTGGGCGCCGTGCGACCGTACGGAGATTCCCGCGTGCGCGGGGCCGACGGCGTGCCTTATGACGACCGGTTTTTCGCCGGCGGCGCGTACAGCGTCCGCGGCTACCGCGACAACGGCCTCGGTCCCCAGATCGTCGACCGCGCCGAGCTGACGGAGATCGGCTGGGCGTCGGACGTCCCGCTGCCGGACGACCCGGCCCGCGGCGGCAACTACCAGTTGATCACGAACCTCGAATGGCGCTTCCCGCTCCCTCTGCTCGCGGCCGTCAACCTCAGCAGCGTTGTATTCGTCGATGGTGGCAACACGTGGCAAGATCTGCAGGACATCCGGCTCAAGGGATTTCGCTGGCGGTCGTACCCGGGCGAACCGGAAGACCCGACCAGCACCAAGATCTGGGACTATCGTTACAGTGTCGGAGGCGGTCTGCGACTCGATACCCCCTTTGGCCCCTTTCGCCTCGATCTCGGGGTGCCGGTCAAACGGGCCCGCTACCAGGGCCTGCAACGAACCGTCGTCGATGACCGCTGGCGGCTGCATTTCTCGCTGGGTCATATCTTCTGAGCGGGAGCTTGGCGATGGCTCGACGCAGAAAACGCTGGCCCTTGCTGATCGCCGCCGCGCTGCTCGCGGCGGGCGCCGCGTTGCTCTTGAGTCGGCCGGAGCTGCTGGCGCCGGCGGCCACGCGCTTGATCAACCGCCATCTCGCCCACCTCGACGGACACCTGCAGGTGGGCGCCTACCGGCTGCGCGCGCTCGGCGGTCTCGACGCACTGGATGTGACGTTGACTGTGCGCGGCGATCGCGGCGGTCTGACCTTGGTGGCGGTGGACACGCTGGCCGTCGATTTCCGCCTCCGCGATGTCCTGCAGCGGACCGTGCAGCTTCGGCGCGTGGCGGCGCTCGGCGTCGAGGTCTATCACCACCAGACGCCGGCTCCAGCCGCGACCGGCACCAGGGGCGATTGGCCGCGCCTGGCCATCGATCAGGTGCTGATTCGCGATGCACGGGTGGAGATCAGCGACAGCGACGGCCGTTTGCGGGAGCGCATCGACGACCTGCACTGGAACGGCGAGTTCGCCCTGGGCGGTCGGCGCCTGCGGGCTGTAACCCGCGGCGGGGGCTTGCGCTGGGAGACCCGCGACGCCGCGCTGGCCGACATCTACGGCATGATCACGGTGGACGGGGAGGAAACCAGGATCGAGATGCTGTCAGCGGTCTGGAACGACGGCCGCGTGACCGTCAGCGGCCGCTACCGACCGTCGCTGCTGCAGGTGACGGTGAGCGGCCGCAACATTGCGACCGATGAGTTCAGCGACTTGACCGGCGTGGACCTCGATCTCGACGCGCGCGGCGATCTCAACGGCAATGTCGTCGACGTCAACGACACGGTCCATTTCGCCGCCGATTTCACAGGTCGCTTGGAGGCTTGGGACCTGGACCAGGTGCACGGCGAGGCGATCATCTGCGACGACTTGGTCGATTTTCGCGTCCTGCGAGGGGAAATCAACGGCGCCACGTTCGCGGGTTCTTTGCAGGTGGATTCGCGCGGCGGCCAGGCGGCGGTCATCACACTGCGGGGCGAAGCCGGCGGTCTCGATTTGCGCCGGGGATTGGTCCCCGACGCAGACGATCTCCCGCATACCGGCGGGCACGGGAACATCGAAGTCGTGCACACAACCGGCGACCATGCGACGCGCGTGCGCGGGCGGCTGCAGGATGGTTTCATCGAATTCATGCCTTTCGACCATTGCGCGGTCGATGTCTGGGCGCGGGGCGATTCCCTGCATTTTCACGAGGTTTCTCTGCTGCGCGGCAGCGTGCAAGCCAGTCTGTCCGGCGCCATCGACCGCAACGAGGTCTTTGCCGGCTCGCTTCAGCTCGTCGCGACGGATCTACGTGATGTGCCGGCCGATTGGGGTTGGCCGGCCCTGAGCGGCCGGTGCGGCGGATTCTTCCGGGTGGTCGGTCCCCTGCCTGATCTGGGCGTAATCGGGCGTCTGGACTACTACGACCTTGTAGGC
The DNA here is from genome assembly GCA_028718575.1 of Candidatus Krumholzibacteriia bacterium. GTDB lineage: Bacteria > Krumholzibacteriota > Krumholzibacteriia > LZORAL124-64-63 > LZORAL124-64-63 > Glo-17. Next base: position 2,194 of record JAQULN010000430.1, read on the forward strand.
GGCGCCCTCGCCGCCGAGTCCGGCGAGGTGGCGGTGGCGGGCGAGCGCGTGCTCGGCGACAGCTGGGCGCTCGCCGCCGCAGCGACCGGTCACGGCTTCGCCCTGGGCGGCGTCCCGCTGGGCGACTTCAAGGGCCGTTTGCGAGCCGACGCCGCCAGCGTGGCCGTCGATTCGTTCCGCACCTCCCTTGGCGACACCTCCCTCGTGGTGCGGGGCCGCGCCGATCTGCGGGATGGCCAGACCGAGCTGCTCGTGACCGATCTGCAACTGGCGCTGCCAGGCAGCGAATGGCGTGCGAGCGGTCCGATCGGCGCGGTCGTCGCGCCGGGACGCTGCCTGCTGCCGCACCTGCATCTGGTCTCGGCCCAGGGGGAACTGGCGGCGCAAGTAGATTATCTGGAGACCGGGGAACTGTTGGACGGCCGCCTGCAATTGACCAATGTCGATCTGGATCTTTTGGATGCAATGATCGACTGGCCGCGGCGAACGGGGGGACGGATCACGGCGCTGATCGAGTTCGGCGGACGCCCCCGCGAACCGGCGATCAACCTGCGCGGCGAACTCCGGCACGCCGTGTTTCCGTTGGCCCGGATCGATTCGCTCCGGATCGCCGCCAATCTGCGCCGGGGGACAGTGCACATCGATACCCTCTCGCTTGGCAGCGACTACGGCCAGGTCGGCTTGCGGGGATCGATCAGCCATCCCGGCGCCGACCTGCGGGAGTTCTGGCCGGGGGCGGCGCTGGACGTCGAACTCGCGATCCGCGACGGCGACTGGG
>JAQULN010000431.1 GCA_028718575.1 Candidatus Krumholzibacteriia bacterium
GCCTGGCCCGTCGCCTGCACGTACAGTTGCTCGCCTTCGAGCGTCACTGTCAGCAGGAACGCGGGCGTCATGGCATAAACGCCGGTGTACGTCGCCAGCACCGCCGGATCGACCGCGATCGCCTGGCGCCGCTCGGGGGCTGCGACGGGAACGCCGCAAGCGACGCGCGTGACGAGTTCGCCCAGCTCGTTGACCTTCTCGGTGGCGGTGTTGGCCAACACCACCACAGCGACGGCATACGGCGGCACGACAGATAGCCACGCGGCGTAGCCGCCGGTCATGCCGCTGTGCCACAGCGAGATCCCGTCGCGGGCGATCAGCCAGCCGAGTCCGCCGGCCAACCCGTCCGGCAGCTCGTGTCGCTTCTGCTGCGCCATCTGCAACGCCGCGTGCAGCGGATCGTCGCCGCCGGCGAGATTGGCCCGCGCGAACAGCAGCATGTCGTTCACGGTCGAGCGCAACGCTCCGGCACCGGCAAGTGTTGGCAGGTCCCAGTTCGCGGCCGGCTGTCGGGCGGCATCATACGGCGGCGCCAGGCGCTGCTGTTGGTCTGGGTTCAGCGCGACGCGAGTGTCCTGCATGTTCAGCGGATCGGCAATCTGTTCGACCACGAGCTGTTCGAACGTGGTTCCGCGGTGCCGGGCCAGCACATGGCCCAACAAGCCCATGCCGAGGTTGGAGTATTCGTACTGGCCGGGCGGTCGCCGCAACTGGTGCCCTTGCAGGAAAGCGTACAACTGGGCGACGGTGTAGTCCGCATAGGGATTGGTAAAATCTGCGGGCAACAAGTTGCTCGGCAGGCGCGGTAGTCCGGACATGTGCGTGGCCAGATGTTCCAAGGTGATGGGCAGCGCGTCGCGAATCGGCACGCGCACGGAATCCGGCAGATGCGCCTGGACGGCGTCGTCGAGGTCCACCGACTCAGCCAGCACAAGGCCCGCCAGCAGCACCGAGGTGAACACCTTGGTGACCGAGCCGATCTCGTAGAGGGTCTCTCCGTCCGGGGCTTGTCCGCTGCCCAGACGCGTCTCGCCATAGGCGAAGACCTGTTGCTGGCCGTCTTGGAGGATCCCGATCATCATGCCCACCGCGAGGCCATCGTCGATCAACGGCTGGGCCAGAGCGTCGACTTGCGGGCGCAGGTCGCCGGCGGCGGCGGCCGGCCCGAACGCGCCGAGCGATGCGAGCACGGCAAGAACAGCGGGGATGATCAGTCGCGACGGGACAGCGGTGTAAGGCGGCCTAGACAAGCATGGACCTCCGGGGGTATCCGTCTAAAACGCTCGACGACGAGACCGCATTCTAGCCGACTTGTTCGCCAATGCCAGCTAAATACTGCTTCAGCTCATCGTGGTATGACTGCAGGTCGTCCGCCACGAAAAGGATGCTGTTGTACTCCCAAACCGACTTCGCGTGAGCGATGACATCCTGGCAGCGAAACGGCTCGATCGGGACGCCGCCGGCCATGACGCGATCCATCTCCCCAGCCGAGGACAGCAGGCCGGCCCCGAACACCTTCAGCTCGCCGTGCTCGCGGATCATGCCGAACTCGGTGCTGTACCAGGCCAGGCGCTTGATGTTCTCACGCGTGGCGTCGTCGGCGCGCAGGAAGGCGGGGGCGAACAGTTCTTCCAGTTCGGTATAGCGTTTGTTCATCAAAAAAGGAAGATGGCCGAAGATGTCGTGGAACATGTCCGGTTCGGGGGTGAACTCCAGTTCGTGCTCCTCGCGGATGTAGTCGGTGATCAAGAACTCACGGCGCGCGAAGTGGTCATACCACTGGACGGCGTCGCTGTATCGCACTGCCGTGCGCACGACCTGCCAACCGGTCGCGGGAGTGATCCGCCGGTTGAGGTGGTTCGCGGTCGGAATGGTGTCGCGGGGCAGGTCCAGGGCGGCGAATCCGTCGAGGTACTCCCGGCAGGCGTACTTTCTTACCCTCGGTTCCAGCATGCCGTACAGGCGCTGCCAGGTCGTGTGCTGGGATTCCGTGAAATCCATGATTGTCTCCCGATCGAGGTTGGCAGGGTCGGTTATTGGCGTAAAATAATATCATATTCATCCTAATTATGCAATCCGTTGGTTTTCCATGTTTCGAGGGTGACAAATCGCCCCTTGCCCGTGTAGAATCATGACAGTGGACACCCCGCGCAGACCTTGGTCTTAATCCGGACTAATCTTGAAGAGCCGTCGCGAGTAAGCGGACCATGCTTGCCAGGACGCGGGCTCGCAACGATCGGCAAGGGAGGCGTACCTGAGGCGGTTCGAGCATGGCGATGATTCTATACCGCTGCGCTGATTGCGGTTATCGAGCCAATGTGTTGGGCCCCGGCCATGTGGACGGCGGGATCAAGTACCAGACGATGATCTGCCGGTCCTGCAAGCTGGTCGTCGACTCGGTGGTCGCGCGTCACGTTCCCTCCGAGTCGGGGATCGACACGCCGGGGGTTCACTGGCAAGAGGTGGCGGCGCAGTGCCCCCACTGCAGCGGCGGCGGTCTGCTGCCCTGGCCGGCCACCCACCCCTGTCCTCGGTGCGGCGGCGAGATGGACGATCGCTGAAGATCGAGATCTCGCTGCGACGTTCAATCGCGCCGATAGACCTGTACGCAGGCTCCGGACCTTGCCGCGTCGAAGACCTCGCCGCCAAACCCGCCCCACTGATCCTGCAGGTGGAAGCCGGCCGCGGCGTGCGCGGCGGCCAACTCGCGGCTCGCCAGCGGCCACAGCACGGTCTCGCCGGTGAACACGGTCGTGCCGCCTCCTTGGTCCTGCTTGCTCGGGTCGGCGCGCACCAGCGCTGTTGCGAACCGCACGCCGGCGTCTGGTCCCGGCTCGTAGCGGCGCGAAAATACCAGGCCGTCGCCGGCCTCGATCGGCGGCAGATCGTGTGGCGCGGTGAGCGGCAATAGCCGGTCGAAATTCACCGTCTGGACGAGACACGGCGCCCCCGGCGGCAGCACGA
>JAQULN010000432.1 GCA_028718575.1 Candidatus Krumholzibacteriia bacterium
TCCGCCGAGTCGAGATCTATCTGGACGGCATCCTGCTGTCGACGCGCGCCACGAGGCCGTACAGCACACGCCTGCCGCTGGGGGTCTACGCCGACGGCCGCCCGTACTTGCTGTCGGCCACGGCGTTCGACACGCGCAACCAGACCGGTGCCGCTCCGCCCGTGTCCATCTCGATCGACCCCTCCCTGCAGACCGTGCCGCAGGTGACCTCGCTCGGGCCCGAGACGGCGGGTTCCGCGTTGTTGCGGCTGGCTTGGTTGCCCTGGCCGCGGCAGCCGGTGACGTTCGCGTGGGAACTGGCGCGGGACGACGGCTTCGCGGCGCTTGTCGCTGCAGGCAGCGCCGTGTCCGATACGCTGACCCTCTCCGAAGCCGGCGGCGCCGGCCTGGTCTACGCGCGGGTCCGCGCGACCGACGATGAGGGAACCAGCGGCTGGAGCCGCGCCGCGCGCTATCAGGACCTCGCGACCTGGCGGCGCCGCTGTGTGCTGCCCGGACCGCAACTCGGCGCGAAAGTCATGATGCTGCCCGGCGGCGATCTGCGGGTGCTCAGCCACGCCGTCGGCAATCACGCGGTCGCCCGCGCGCCGGTCGCCCTGCTCGAACTGTCGGCAGCGGGAGAATTCGCCGGCACGGTCCACGAATTGCTGCCGGTCGGCTACCTGCCCACGGCCAGCCTGCTGGACGCCGACGACCGCTTGCTGCTTGCGGGAACCCGCGAGAGCGGCGGCGCCTTCGTGGCCGCGGCCACGCTCGCCGGGGATTTGCTTTGGTCAGGCGCCGCCGACTTCATGCAAACGACCGCGCTGGTCTCCGCGCTCGACGGGACGGTTTTCACGGTCGGCGCCGACCTGCGAACGGACGGGCCCGGCGGCGTCTTCGGGGAGGTGGCGGCTGACGGTACGGTCACCCCCGGCGCTGTGTTCCCGCTGGCCGCCGACCGCGCAGTCCATCTCGCGTGGCGGCGGCCGGCCGGCGGCTTCGTTCTCGCCGGGCCGATCGCCGGCGCGGCGGGAGCGCCCGCGGGCGGGATCTGGGCCATGGGTCTGTCGGCGGCGCACGAGGTGCTCTGGCAGGTGCGGTTGGGATCGGCCGACCGCTGGCTGCTGCGCGGCGGCGGCGCCGACGAGGCCAACGGCGAGTACGTGCTGGCCGGCATCGCCCTGCGCGCCGATCCGGCGACGCGCTACGGCTTCCTCGCCGGGATCGATCAGGACGGCCGGGTGCGCTGGCAAGTCACCGATCGCACCTGGCATCAGTTCTGTGGCGTCGCGGCCGACTTCGGGGGCCGTTGGGTCGCTGTCGGAGCCACGCGGCGCGAGGTCGGCGATCGGCAATGGGAATACGACTTCGCCATGCGCGGTCTGTCGCCGTACGGAGCCGTCCTGTGGAATGCCGCGCACCGCGGCGGCAAGGATGCCCAGGGTTGGCACCTGGCGCCGCACCCGGATGGCGGTTGGGTGGCTGTGGGTACCCGCAGCGACGACCGCGTCCAGTACGATGCGGACGTGCTGCGGGTGGATGACCGCGGTGAGCTTCCGTGAAGGTGACCCCGTTGCCCGCGGTGACCGGCGTTGCTGGCGCCCCGCTGCTGGACGTGCTGGCCGAGCGGCGAGGCGAGGCGGTGCTGATCGCGCTGGCCGACCGCCTCGAGGCGGCGTATGCTCGCGCGGAAGCCGCGCCGGCGCTCTTGACCGGCCTGCGGGCCAGTGCGCCGGCGGTGCTCTGCGCGGCGTGGTATCGCCGGCACCGCCGGACCGCGCTCTGCGTCGTGCCCACGCGCGAGGGCGCCCTGCAACTGGCCGACGACCTCGAAGCCTGGCTCGGGCCGCAGTCGGTCGTCTACCTGCCGCAGCCTGAAGTCCTGGTCTACGACCGCAAATCCCCCGAGCCGGCCCTGGTGGGGGACTTCCTCTTGGGACTCGATCGACTGCGCGGCGGCGCGCCGGTGCTGGCCGTGACCAGCCTGTACGCGTTGCGGCAGCGGGTCATGGCGCCGCAAACCTTGACGCGCGCGGTTCTACGGCTGGCGGTGGGACAGCGCTTGGATCTCGAGGCGTTCTGCCGTGAACTCGGCCAGCGCGGTTATCGCCCCGCGGGCATGGTCGCCCGTACTGGCGATTTCGCCCGCCGCGGGGGCCTGCTGGATATCTACGCGCCTGGCGACTTGCCGCTGCGGGTCGAACTCTTCGACGACGAGGTCGTCTCGCTGCGCACCTTCGATCCCGAGAGCCAGCGAAGCGACGTCTCGCGGCGTCTCGAACACGCGGACGTCTATCCCGTCAGCCACCTGCTGCGCGATGACGACGCGCTGCTGACCTGTCTGGGTCGCCTGGAAGAGCTGCGCGAACAGGGCGAACTCGACCAGGACGAATATTGGGACCTCGAAGCGCGTCTGGAGGAGGGCCGCGCCGACGACGGGCTCGAGAGCTTTTTACCCTGGTTCGGCCCGACGGCCCGCGTGTTCGACTACGTGCCGGACGGCGCGCCGCTGATCTGGTTCGAGCCGGTCAAGCTCAACGTCCAGATGGATCTCTTGGCCGAAGAACTGCCTCGTCTGCGGGAAACGCGGCTCAAGCGCGACGCCGTCCTGCCGGCGCCCGGCGAATTGCTCTGCGCCGAAGGCGATCTCGACGACCGCCGCTTGCGCCATTGCTGGGTGGCCGAGACATGGATCCGCGGCGATGAGCAGGGGCGTTGGTTGGGTCGCCAGCCCGACCCGGTCATCGACCACCGCACGACGCGGCCAGAGCTCAAGGGCGGCGACGTGGACCGCCTGCGGCGGTTCTTGCAGGAGCAGGAAGCGCAGGGCGTGACGGCCTTGATCCTCTGTGACAACCGGGGGCAGGCCAACCGCCTCGCCGAGTTGTTGGATGCGCACCCATTGGGGCCGCCGGCTGCGCGCCCGCTGGTGGGACACCTGACCGGCGGCTTCGTCTGGCCGGATCTGCCGCTCGTCGTCC
>JAQULN010000433.1 GCA_028718575.1 Candidatus Krumholzibacteriia bacterium
GGGCGGCGCTGCGGGCGTCTGAGCTGACCAATCAGATGCTCGCCTACTCCGGCAAGGGGCGCTTCGTCATCGAACCGATCGACCTGAGCGATCTGGTGCGAGACATCGGCCACTTGCTGGAGATCTCCATCTGCAAACGCGCGAGACTGCAATTCGAGTTGGCGGCCAAACTGCCCGCGGTCGACGTCGACGCGGCGCAGATCCGGCAGATCGTCATGAACCTCGTGACCAACGCATCCGAAGCCATCGAATGCACCGCGGGCGACGGCACGATCACCCTGCGCACCGGGCTCAAGAAAGCCGATCGGAAACTGCTGCGCGGGGTTGTGTTCGGCGAAGATCTGCCGGAGGGGCCCTATGTGACGCTCGAGGTCGTCGACACCGGCTGCGGGATGACCGACGAAGTCCTGGCCAAACTCTTCGATCCGTTCTTCACGACCAAGTTCCAGGGCCGGGGTCTGGGTCTGGCCGCGGTGCAAGGAATCGTGCGCGGACATCGTGGAACGCTGTTGATCCGCAGCAAACTGGGACAGGGCACCAGCATCACAGTCTTGTTGCCGGCGACAGCGGACCGCGCCCCGGTCGCAGCGGAGCCGCCGTACTGCGCCCAGAAGCTGTGGCGAGCCAGCGGTACCGCGCTGGTTGTCGACGATGACGAGAACGTCCGTCAATTCACCGCCCGCGTCCTGGAGCGGCTCGGTTTTACCGCACTGACCGCAGACAACGGCACGAGCGGCTTGGCAAGCTTTCGCGACCACGCCGACAAGATCGCAGTCGTGGTGCTGGATCTGACCATGCCGGGAATAAATGGGGAACAAGCATTCCGGCAAATGCGGCAGATACGGCCCGACGTCCCGATCATCCTGGCCAGCGGTTACAATGAACAGGACGCCACCAGCCATTTCGCAGGCGCGGGTTTGGCGGGCTTCATCAAGAAACCGTTCACGATCGACGAGCTGACCACGATCGTGCGGGCCGCCGTGGAACGATGAACGGGCGGCCCGGTCAACGCACGAGGACGACCTTGCTCACCAGCGATCGCGCATCGACGCGGGCGCGCGCCAGATAGACGCCGCTGGCCATGGCGCGCCCCGCGTCGTCGCAGCCGTCCCACGTGAACCCATGGGGCCCCGCACCGACAAGCGGCCCCCGGAACAGCAGCGCGACACGCCGCCCGCGCACATCGTAGAGCCCCAACTCGCATTCGCGCGCTCCGCCCGGCAACAGGTCGAGCTGCACGGTCGTGCGCGGATTGCAGGGATTCGGATAGCACGCCAACTGCGCGACGCGTCGCGCGGCGGGCACCTCCGGCGCGGCGGTGACGTTCTTGCCGTAACTGGTTTCGCGCCACGTCAACGTGATTTGCGCTGGGCCGTCGCCGGCGCGGCGGATCTGCACGAAGCGCAAGTTGCCGGGCGCGGGCACGTCGATCGGCGCGTCTGCCGACTGCCACGGCTCCCACTCGATCATCGCCAGTTCGTCGAACCAGGCGCGGCCGACCCCGGCCGCGGGGGGCTCGGCGCCGCAGCGCAGTTCAAAGAAGATCGCGCTCGGCGGCGTCACGAGGTCGCGCCATTGCCGGGTCCAGCCGAGGTCGCCGGTCACGGGAGCGTCCAGGTCGGTGCTCGTTAGTGGCGTCTCGCTCATGCGGCTGCTGTAGAAACGCACCATAATGCGAGCCTGGGGCGCGTTTTCGCCGCAGAGCCAGCCGACTGCGGAATGCTCGTACAAGGGATTGCAGGGCAGGTGCTTCTCGAGGTCGGTCCCGGTTTGCACGCCGTCCGACCAAGTGCGGCGCAAGCCCAGCGACCGCGCACCGGCCAGGAACACGTCGTCGTCGAGCCACTCGTCGGCGCTGTTGACGTCCCAGAGGTTGGCGCCCTCGTCCTCGAAGCCGCCCAGCCAGAGCAGTTCCTTGCCCCAGCGCACCTGCCAGCCGCCGCCGTCGCCGGTAACGGCCTTGACGCCGCTGAAGAACCCTTCGGCGCCGACCGGCCAGGGCGCCGAGACGGTGTAGCCGTCGCGCGACTCGAGCGCGAGGTCGACTGTTCTGAACAACACGGTGGAGTCGACGGCCGCTCGCGACAGCAGCACCCGGCCGCGCACGCCGTCCGGTTCGCCGATCACGAGCGCGCCCATGGAGCGCGAGTAGTCGGCCAGGCGCTCGACGATGTGGCGGGCCAAGGTGCCGGTGGCCGGGCGCGGAATCCAATGGTCGATCCAGGCCGGGGTAAACGTGTAACCAGTGATACCGGTCGCGTCGATGGTCAGCGTAAGGACCATGGTCGGCATGGTCTCGGGATAGTAGAGGTCAAAGACGAAGTTGCCGAGGCTGTGGGCGATGAGCCTGCCGTCGTAGACCTCGAACCCCTGCAGCACGTGCGGGTGGTGGTTGATCACCACGTCGGCGCCGAGGTCCAGGCCGAGGCGGCGCAGCGCGCGATCGCCGGGCGACGGTTCGTTGCGGAAATGGAACTCGGGGTCGCCCGGCTGCGGCGCCATAGCCTCGACCGGCGGCGGCGCGGGCAGGACAGCCGCCGGCGCGCCGCCAGCGGACGGCGGCGCGGTCTGGTACTCGTCGCCGCTGTGGGTCTGGACGATCACGATGTCGGACTGCTCGCGGCAGCCGTCGATCGCCCGCTGCAGGTTGTCCGGTAGCAGGTAGGCGAAGCCCGGTTTGGTGTAACCCGCGTCGAGGAATGGCTGATAGTTCCATTGGCGGCCCGTGCGGTTGCAAAGCCCCGCGAAGCCGAGGCGCAGACCCTTGGCGCTGTAGTAGACCGGCAGAAGCGCGAAGTACTCGTTCACGCCGGCGCCGCAGTACGCGATGCCCAGCGTTTCGAGCCCATCGATGGTGTCTAGCATGCCGATCTCGCCGTAGTCGATGATGTGGTTGTTGCCGAGGGTGACCACGTCGATGCCGGCAAACGTCAAGCCGACGATGTTCTCGGGGCG
>JAQULN010000434.1 GCA_028718575.1 Candidatus Krumholzibacteriia bacterium
GTCCTTGGCCGTCGTTTGCATCTGCAGCCGCAGCGGGTCGTGGTTGGCGAGCGCACCAGCCGCTGGGGAAGCTGCACCACCAACGGCACCATCTCCTACTGCTATCGACTGGTGATGGCCCCCGCGCCGGTGGTCGACGCCGTGGTGATCCACGAGCTGTGCCATCTGGAGCACGTCAATCACGGCCCGCAGTGGCGCGCGCGCGTAGAACGGGCGTATCCCGACCACGCCCTGTGCATGGCCTGGCTTCGCGACCACGGCGGCGAGCTGGAACTCTGACTCGGCGGGCGGCGGCGCCGATCACCCGGGCACGGGGAACGGCGCCAGCAGCTCGGCCGCGTGGATCAGGTCGCGCGGGCCGCCGATCACCGGCAGCGCTGGCAGCAGGCCGACGCACAGGTTCTCGTTGCGCGCGGTGGCCAGGGTGCGCGACAGCACCGCTCCGGTGCCCCAGGGGATGCCCGCGAATAATGCCGGCGTGGGCGCGACCAGACCGACCAGGTAGTAGCCGCCGGTATGATTCGGCCCGATGACGCAGTCGGTATAGTCGAGGGCGAAGAAAGCCCGGGCCAGTTGCGCGGCGTCCAGGCTCGGACAGTCCGCTCCGGCGAGGACCAAGCGGTCGGCGCCGCGGGTGAACGCGCGGACCATGGCGATGGCCTGACGCGCGCCCACGCTGCCGCCGGGTTGCTGGTCGTACGCGAGATCGTCGCCGAGCCAGGCGCGGAACTCACCGATCGTAGCGCCGTCGCAGGCCACGAACACGCGACGGCTGCGCCCGCTGGCCCGCCAGCGGCGCGCGACCGCCACCGTGTGCTCGGTCAATCGCCGGTGCAGCCGCGCGGCGCCTTCGTGACCCAGCGTGGGGATGAAGCGGGCTTTGCTCAGTCCGACCTCAGGGTAGCTCGCCATGAGGATCAGGTGGTCGGGCATGGTGCACTCCCGGGGGCCGGCCGCCATCCCGTGCCCGGAGATCGCCGCCAGACGCCCTGTAACATGCTAACACACAGACCGGTTGTTGTGCAAAATTCCTGATAGCTGCCGGGCCCTCGCCGTGGCATGCTCACGGCTGTCGATATGATTCCCGGAGGTGCGACGATGCCCAGCCAGCAGGAACTATATGACCGCAACCGTATCCTGGCGCTCCTGCACGCCCACACGAAGAGCGAGTCGTTGCGCCGACATGCGTACGCCGTCGAGGCGGCCATGCGCGCCGCCGCCCGGCGCACGGGCGGCGACGAGACCTACTGGGGCGCGGTCGGGCTGATCCACGACTTCGACTACGAGCAGTACCCCGACCTCGCGGATCATCCGTTCCAGGGGGCGGCGATCCTGCGGGCCGAGGGCTACCCCGAGGACTTCGTTGCGACCGTGCTCTCGCACGCCAGCCACACCGGCGTGCCCCGCGAGAACGATTGCGCCCGCTGGCTCTTCGCCGTCGACGAACTCTGCGGTTTTTGCATGGCCTGCGCTATGGTCACCCCCGAGCGCAAGCTCGCGCAGGTCGAAGTCCGCTCGGTGCGCAAGAAGCTCAAGAAGAAGGACTTCGCCGCCAAGGTCAGCCGGCAGGAGATCGCCGCGGGCGCCGCCGCGCTGGGGCTGGAACAGGACGAGGTGATCGCGCTGGTGCTCGGGGCGCTGGTAGAAGCGGCCGGCGACCTAGGGTTGTAGCCCGTTCCCGTCGGCAACCGGGGTCCTGCGCTGGCGCAGGACCCCGGTTGCCGGCTGCCGGTGACGCCGGGCGATTCCGGCGATTAGAACGTTCCGCTGAGCGAAACGCTGTAGAGATCCTGGATGTAGTCGTCCCAGCGATTCTCGTCCAGCATGTTGCGGCGGTAGGCGGCGCTGACCGCAAGCCGGGGCCGCGCCTGCCAGCGGGCTCGTAGCAGACCGCGGTCGTGATCGGCCTCGACGGCGGAAAGCCGCGCGGACTCGTGGCCGGTGTTTTCGTAGTGAATCCCCTCGTACATGCCTTCGAGCTGCAAGGTGCGCGTCACCTGCAACACGGCCCCCGGCATGAAACGCGCGGTCATACCGTCATAGTTGAAGGCGCCCATGGTTGCCGAGGGATCCTCGACGCCGACCAACTCGTAGGTCTCCTTGCCGTACGAGGCCATGCCGTAGACCGTCAACCTACCAGTGGCTAACCAGTTCACGCTGGCGAACACGCGATTGACCTGCCAGGTGGTCTCGGCGCCGCCGCGCTCGGTACGCTCCAGCGTCTGATCGCGACCCTGGTACCCGATATCGAGCGGCAGGTTGCGCCGGGGGCGCATCTGCAGCGCCAGGTCCCAACCCAGGCGAGTCCGCTTGTGATCGCCGAGGACGCCGTACCACGGGTCGCCCGACTCGGTATCCCAGGTGCGGTCCTGGTCGACCTCGACGCTCATCCACTGCACGCCCAGCTTCAAGCGCGCCTGGCGGCTCAGCCGGGTGCGCGACGTCAAGGCCAGATCGTGCCGGGTGGCTTCCTGGTCCAGGGTCTGCGTGTCGCCGGGATTCCAGTCCGGCCGGTCGTCCTGGGCGGTCGTGTTCTCCTGGTTGGTCTTGCTGTAGCGGTACTGCAGGCGCAGGCGCGTGTCGCGCAGGCTCGCATTGTCCACCAGCACGCGGTACTCTTGGCGGTCGCGGGTGCGATCGGCGGCGTAGAGGACTCGCTGGTCTTCATCGACGCGGACGTCGGACTGCTGGCCGCTGAAGCGGGCCGACGCGCGCAGCACCGTGACCGGGTTGAGGCGCGACACGACGGCGAGCTGACCGGCCTGCGTCTCGGTGTCGCCGTCGACGGCGGCGGCGCGGCCCTGACTGCCCCAGGACTCGTTGCCGAGCAGTTCCAATCGCGACAGGCCGCCGTGGACCAGCAGGCGGGTCGCCGGGGTCACGTCGTACGCAGCGGCAAGGCGCCCCTGGTACTCCTTGCGCTCTTCGTCGCGCTCG
>JAQULN010000435.1 GCA_028718575.1 Candidatus Krumholzibacteriia bacterium
GGGTCGCCTGGCCGCCGCGCGCGATACCTTGCGCACAGCGAGCCGCGAGCACGAGGCCTTGCATCTGCACCCGGAGTCGCTGCCGGCGGATGCGAGCGACCATGCGGCGGCGGGTTTCAAACCGTGGGGTGAGCGCGCCTGGTTCCTGGTCTGGGGCGCGGGCGCCGTGGCCGACTGGCTCTGGCGGTCCAGTCCGTTCTCGCGCTGGTGCCGCGCCAGTTTCGAGGCCATGTGCGTCGGGTTGCCGATGCTGTGGACGGTGCAGAGGGTTCTGGGCAGCAACCGCCCGCTCGGAACGGCGGCGACGCCGCGCTGGCAGCCGTTCGCCTATGCCAACGCGGCCAGCGGCCACGCGTTCATGGCGGCGATTCCCTGGTGGACCTTGGCGGATCGTCTCCCCGAGCCGCGCGGACGTCTCGCGTTGCGCGGGTTGGGATTGCTCAGCGGTTGGTCGCGGCTACACGATCGCATGCACTACCCGTCACAGATCCTACTCGGTTGGGTGATCGCCGCCAACGCGGTCGCGGCGGTCGACGCCGATCCCGGCGCTCCTGACGGCCAGGCCGCACCCGTCGCGCAAGAGCCGGTGGCTTGACGCTTGCCGCCGCCGGCGCGCGGCAATCTCAGAGCGGCGGTTACTCGTAATGGAGCGCTGCGATCGGATCCAACGCGGCTGCTTTGCGCGCCGGCCAGAAGCCGAAGAAGATGCCGACCGTGCCCGAGAAACCCAACGCCAGGCCGACCGTGCTCGGGTCGATGGCGGTGGGCCAACCGGTCCAGTGGCCGACCAACCACGAGCCGCTGTAGCCAAGGCCGACGCCCAACAGCCCGCCGAACAGCGACAGGACCACGGCCTCGACCAGGAACTGCAGCAGCACGTCGCCCGGTCGCGCGCCGACGGCCATGCGGATGCCGATCTCGCGGGTTCGTTCGGTGACCGACACCAGCATGATGTTCATGATGCCGATGCCGCCGACCAGCAGCGAGATGCCGGCGATGCAGGCGAGCAGGATCGTCATCACCTCGGTCGTGCCGGTGGCGGCGGCGGCCAGGTCGGACTGGTTGCGCACCGTGAAGTCGTCGTCCTCCCACTGCGCCAGGCGATGGCTTTCGCGCATGATGACCGCGATCTCCGCCATGGCGGCCGGGATGTCGCCGGGCGACCAGGTCGACGCCAGGATCTGCGCGATCCACTGCCGGCCGGACAGCCGGGTCTGCACCGTGGTATAGGGCGCCAGGACGCAGTCGTCCTGGTCGGCGCCGGTGGCCGACTGGCCTTTTTCCGCCAGCACGCCGATCACCCGGAACGGAACGTTGCGCAGCAGGACGTCCTGGCCGACGGCGTCCTGGTCGGGAAAAAGCTCGCGCGCCACAGTGGCGCCAAGCAGGCAGACCTTGCGCATGGTGCGGACATCGGCTGTGCTGAAGAAATGGCCGCTGCTGGGCTGCCAGTCGCGGATCTCCTGGTAGCTGGCCGCGACGCCGTACACGGGTCCGAACCAATTGCCGCCGCCGCCGCGGATGCGCGATCCCGCCATGATGACGGGCGAGACGTGGGCGACGAGGATGCTTTCCTTGGCCAGCTTGTCGGCGTCGTCGACGGTCAGGCGGTTGAAACTCCCCGCGCCGCGGCTGATGCCGCCGCTGGCGCTCGTACCGGGCGTGATGACGATCATGTTCGTGCCCAGGCTCTGGATGCTGGCCTCGATCCGCGAGCGGGCGCCCTGGCCGATGGCGACCATCACGATGACAGCCCCGACGCCGATGATGATCCCCAGCATGGTGAGCGCGCTGCGCATCTTGGTGCGCGCGATGCTGCGGGTGGCGATGCGGATGAGGCGGTCCGGCCGCATGCTGGTCCTTTCAGGCCGCGGGCAGGCCGGCCAGGTCGCCGGCGGCGTCCCGCCGGTCGGTCAGCGGTTCATCGCGCACGATGCGCCCGTCGCGCAGCTCGATGACCCGGCGGGTGTAGCACGCGATGTCCTTCTCGTGCGTGACCATGACCACGGTCAATCCCTGCGCGTTGAGCGCCTGGAAGAGCGCGATCACCTCGATGCTGGTGCGGGTGTCGAGATTGCCGGTCGGCTCGTCCGCCAGCAGCAGCGAGGGTTCGGTGACCAGGGCGCGCGCAATCGCGACGCGCTGCTGCTGGCCGCCCGACAGCTCGCTGGGGTGATGTTGGCGGCGGTCGGCCAGGCCCACGCGCTCGAGCGCAGCGCGGGCCGCCTGTACCGGATCGCGCCGCCGGCGCGAGCGGTCATAGAGCAACGGCAGCTCGACGTTCTCCTGCGCGCTGGTGCGCGCCAGCAGATTGAAGCCCTGGAACACGAACCCGATGTGGCGGTTGCGGATATCGGCCAGTTCGTTGTGGCTCAGACGCTCGATGCGCCGGCCGGCGAACTCGTAGCGGCCGGCGGTGGGACGGTCCAGGCAACCCAGGATGTTCATGAGGGTCGACTTGCCCGAGCCGGACGCGCCCATGATCGCCACCATCTCGCCGGCCTGGATGCGCAGGCTCACGCCGGCCAACGCGTGGACCATGGTGCTGCCGAGATCGTACGTGCGGTGAACATCCTCGAGCAGGATCACGTCGCGCGCGGCCATCGTCAGAAGCCTCCCGGGACGCGCGGGCCCCCGCGCGGCGCGCCGCCCGCCGGCTGGAACGGCGTGGCCGTGGCTGACGCCGCCACGGGTTGGCTCGAGGTGCCGGCGACGACTTGCATACCCGCCGCGAGGCCTCGTCCCTGAACGACCGTGCTCGTGCCGTTGGTGATGCCGGTGCGAACCATGAGCACGTCCAGTTGGCCGTTCGGCTGCACGATCCAGAGCATGCCGCGGTCGCCGGACGTTCCCGTTCCCGGTTGGCCGGCGCGCGCTGGCGCCGCATCCGCTGCCGC
>JAQULN010000436.1 GCA_028718575.1 Candidatus Krumholzibacteriia bacterium
AAGCCGGCGAAGCGCTTCTCTCCGGTGTAACCCAACGGCACGCGGAAACGCAACGAACCGAGGCTGTCGCCTTCGAGATTGTCGCACTGGCCGTCCGCGCAATCGCCACAGTTGTCGCAGGTGTCATAGGAGCAGCCGCCGCGTTCCCCTTGGACCTGACGGTACACTGTGGTCGTCCACAAGACGGCCCCGCCGCAGACGATCCGAACCTCGGCTTCGGTCTCGCCGTCGCGCCAGAAGTAGGTGTCGCCCTCGATGTCGTTGATAATGACGGTGAAGATGCCCTCCAGCGTCTCGTCGCCCAGGGTTACTTTGATGCCGCCGCCCGTCCAGACACAGCCGCCGGAGAACTTCCAGCTCTCGCGCAGGCAGGAGCTATCGAAGGGATAGTTGTCTTCGTCCTTGTCGCAATCGCAAGACCAGTGGCTCATCTCCGTTACTACGCCGGGGCCTAGCAAGGCGATGGCCGTGGGGCATGACGGGCCGGCGTCCAGCATGGCCAGCATGCCGCCGCCGTCAGACGGCGGAGCCTCCTCGCCTGACACCCCCGACAGCGGGTAGACGCCGGGCGCGCCAAGCAAGACGGTGCCGCCGGTGAGATTGCCCTCGCTATCGTATTGCCCCACGAAATTCGCCGGAGAGTCCGGGCCGAATGGTTTGGCGAGCGCGGCGCGTTCGGCCGCGCTGGGCGGGGCGTAGCACGGGCGGCCATCGCTCTGTATCGTGAAGCCGACCGAGGAAACCGCGTTGTCGCGTTCCGTCACCACCGCCAGCATGGAACCCGTGGCAGTCTCGATGGGCGTGCCGCCGCTGGCCGCGACCGCCGGCGACCAGGCGATCAGGTAGAGCGGCCGGGACGAGAGGGCCAGGGCGTTGGCGGTCGTGGCGGTGAGGCTGACGGTCAGCGTGGCGGGACTGTTCTCGCCGAGCTCAAGCCGCAGGCTGTCGCCGGCGGGCGAGGCCGTGGCCGCGCCCGACGCGCCGCCGCTGTCCTGCCAGGAGAGCACGATCCCATCCAGGCTCCAGGCGCCGGCGCCATCGGGACTCGACGATATGAAGTACTGTTGCCAGCCGTAGTCGCGGTCTATCTGGAAGACGCGGGTGTAGAGCGAGGTGCCGCCCGGCGGCGGCGCGGCCGCGAAGGGATCTGCGATCTTCCAGACGGTCAGGTTGGCGGAGGCGGGCGGATGGAAGGAGGTGGAGCAGGCGCGGGAAACGCCGCCGCTGGAAACCACGGAGACGAGGCAATCGGCCAGATCGAAGTTGTTGTCCGCGGCGATGGCGCAATCCGCGGTGACCCGGCTCCAGAGCGTGGTGCCGTCGTGACTGACGGTGACGGTGTAGTTGACGGCGCCGGCGAGCGCGTTCCAGGAGAAGTGCTGCACGCCGTCGGACGACGTCACGGCCTGGACGGCGAAGGCCGGGTCGCTACCGGCGAGCATGTCGGCCAGGTTGACGAAGCCGTTGGCGTTGGCGTCGGCGGCGGGGTCGTCCACGACGTTGGTGGCGCCGAAGCGGTATATCTCCCAGGCGTCGGGCAGGGCGTCGCCGTCGTTGTCGGCGCCGTCGGGAACCAGCGGCGTGGGGTCGGAGCCGTCGGGGATGCCGTCGCCGTCCGTGTCGCGGTTTAGGGGGCCGGAGCCGGCGGCGATCTCTTGCGGATCGGTCAGGCCGTCGTAATCGGAGTCGGGCAAGGCGGGCAGGCTGCCGAGCGTCATGACCTCGTAGTAGGATGAGAGACCGTCGCCGTCGTGGTCGTCCACGTCCGGATCGAGGATACCGAAGGCGCGCCAGCGCAGTTCGAGGCCGTCCACCAGTTTGTTGGTGTCGTCGTGTGCGTAGGTCTCGCCGCCGCCGTGGTGTTGCGCGCCGACGGAGAAGTTCGTGAGCGGGAGTTGGCAGCCGGCGGTCGGCAGTCGGGACAGATCGTACCGGAAGGTGAAGTCGCCATTGGCGAAGAGTTCGGACTGGAAGGTGACGGGATAGTTGGTGTCGCGGGCCGCGAAAACATCCTGCCAAGTAAGCAGCAGTGTGTTTGAGAGCGTAGACGCGTGCCAGAAGCGGCCGCCGGGGGGCACGATGCCGATGGCGGTTTGCAGCGGGGCCAGGAAGTCGAGGCCGGAACCGTCGGGCAAGGCGCGGGCGCGGGGCGAACCTTTGGGGCGATCGTCGAAGGAGATCGTGCCGCTGCTGGAGACGTGCGCGCCGGCGACGGCGTTCGAGCCGGCCAGGCGGAATGACCAGTTCGTGGCCGGCAGATAGAAGGTGTCTTCGGCCACGCCGTAGCGGGTCCAGCGGGAGTAGACCACGGCATTGGACGGCACGGCGAGCCAGGAGGCGGCGTTGGTGAGGCTCTTGACCAGGGCGAAGCCGGCCAGGCACTGGTTGGTGGTCAGGCGCGGCGGCGCCGGCGGCTCGCCGCCGCTCTCCAGGATCAGCAGGCCGCCGCCGCCGATCAGAAAGCCGTTCGTGACGATGCCGGACGAAGCGCCGGGCGGTGGGACCGGAGGCGCGGGCGGTGGCGCGGGGCTGTTGGTCTTGGTGCTGCCGTAGACTATGAAAGAAGACAGCAGCACGACCGCCACCAGCTTGCCGGAAACGGTCAGTGTACGGAAGCGCCGCCACAACTCGGCGAAAATCGGGTTCTTGCGTCCCGACTCCGCGAACCAGACCGCGAGGCAAAGAACGTAGGCAGCAATTACGAGCAAGGGCGTCAGCGCAAGAGCCTCGTGCACAATCATCCTCCTTATCGAACGATCACGGCGGCGCCTTCAGGCAGAAAGCGCACGCGCACATCCTCCGCCGCCACGTCTGCGCCGCGCACGGTGACGCGCAGCAGCGTCCAGGTACCCGGTGTCAGCCAG
>JAQULN010000437.1 GCA_028718575.1 Candidatus Krumholzibacteriia bacterium
CGATCCCGCCCGCGGCCACGGCCGTGCACGGCATCCGCGACGAGGACGTGGCGGCCGCGCCCAGCTTCGTTCAGATCCGCCCCGAAGTGGAGCGGATCCTCGCCGAAGCTGACCTCGCCGGCTACAACTTCATTCGTTTCGACCTGCCGTTGCTGGAGGCCGAGCTGGCCCGCGCGGGCGCGACCATCGATCTGCGCGGCCGCCGATTGATCGACGCGATGACCATTTTCCACCGCCAGGAACCGCGGCATCTCGAAGCCGCGGTGAAGTTCTACTGCGGGCAGGCGATGGACGCGCCGCATTCCGCGCAAGCCGATGCGGAAGCGACCTTGCAGGTGCTCGACGCCCAACTCGCGCGCTACGCCGATCTGCCGCGCGACCCGGCCGGCCTGCATGCGTTCTGCAACCGCGGCGGCGACCGTTTCGTGGACCGCACACGCAAGTTTCGCTGGAATGACGCCGGCGAAGCGATCATGGCCTTCGGCAAGCACCAAGGCACGACGCTGCGCGATATGGGGACCGGCGAGCGCCGAAGCTATCTCGACTGGATGCTGCGGGACGACAATTTCAGCGGCGAGGTGAAGTCGATCGTCCGCGACGCACTGAACGAGAAATACCCGGCGCGCGGCTGACCGTCGCCGTTGCGACGCGAACTGCCGCCACGCCGGCGCGACCGACTTGGAGCAAGCATGACCCCGCGCGAGTATCAACGGCCCGATTTCGAGGGCCACCCTCTGCAGCGTGTCGAATACATCACCGCGATGGCCCATCTCTACCGCGGTGAGCTGCAGCGATCGCTGTCATGGCGCCTGCGTCTGGACACGACCACGAACTGGGCCATCTTCACCACGGCCGGTATTCTGACCTTCGCGTTCAACAACCCGGAATACGCGGGCCAGACGCTTCTGGCGGGCATGTACGCCAACCTGCTCTTTCTGATCCTCGAGGCGCAACGCTTCCGCTTCTTCGACGTCTTCCACTCCCGCTTGCGGATGATCGAGGAGAATTTCTACGGTCCCTTGCTGCGCCGGGATCTCGCCAGCCCGATCGAGAACTGGGGATCCTGCGTGGCCGACGATCTCTCTCGCCCGCACTATCATATCTCGATGCGACAGGCCATCCGCGCGCGGCTGGGGCGCGTCTACGCGCCGCTGTTCCTGGCCCAGATCCTCGGTTGGCTGCTCGTCGTGGTCCTGCAGCGGCGGGAGCCCGCCGCCCACTGGTTCGATATCCTGACCATCGGACGCGTCCCCGGCTGGGTGCCGGCAATGCTGGTTTTGGGGTTGTTTGTTTTTTTGCTGGTCTGTGTTTTCGCGGCGCCGCCGTTGCCCCGTTTGGCCGACGCCTACCGCAGCGAGAAGAAGCCCGGTCCCCGGCGTGAAGTGCCCGAGTTGGACGCTTGAGCTGCGGTGTGATTGTTCCCCTGGGGTGGACCTCTTTGGCGGCGCGGTGTAATTTGGCCGTGCGAGCTGAGAAACTCGTTCCCGAGACGTAGGCTCGTATTGCAACCCCCGCTAAACTCGAGGTTGCCCATGAGATCTTATCGCCGGCTCGACCGTTGCAGCAAACCGGCGGCGCTGTCCTTGGCGCCGATCATGTTGGCCGTCGCCATCGCCGCGGCCCAGCAACCCGCTTCGCAAACGCCGCCGCCGCAATCAGCCGACGACCCGGCCGCCCGCATCACCGAGACGGCGGCCGAGGCCCTGGCGATCGATCGCGCGGCGCAGGTGCGCCTCGACGACTGGGCCGCCGAACGCGCCGATCTGCAGGCGCGTTGGGATGCCGCCCGGGCTCAAGTGCAGTACTTAGAAGAGCGGACGGTACTGCAACGGCAACGCGTCGAGGCGCTCGCCGCGGCCGGCGACGAGCTGGCGCGACGCCTGGACGAATCGCGGCGCCTGGAAACCAGTCTCGAGGATACGTTGCTCGCGATCCTCGGCCGCCTCGACGCCGCGGTGGCGCGGGATCTCCCGTTTCTGGCCGCCGAGCGCGCCCGGCGCCTGGAAGCGGTGCGAGCCGATCTGAGCGATCCCGGCGCGACCCCGGCCGACAAACTGCGCCGCGTGCTGGAGGCCGTGCTCATCGAGGCCCGCTATGGCGGCGCCTGCGAGATCTATCAGGACCGCATCGAGGTCGGCGGCGAAGAGTTGACCTGCGATCTGCTCTTCGTGGGCCGTCTCGGTCTATTCTGGCTGACGCCCGACGCCGCGCGCGGCGGGATTTGGGATGCCGGCGAGCGCGCGTTCGTCGAGCGGTCCGGCAGTGAATTGGAGGCCGTGCGCCGCGCGGCGGAGATCGCGGCGCGTCGGCGGCCTGCCGGCGTCCAGGCGCTGCCGCTGGGGAGGGTCGCGCCATGACGACCGCGACCCGTTTCCGCGCCGCCGTGCCCTGTTCGTCCTTGTCGCTGTTGTCGCTGTTGTCGGCGCTGTTGTCGGCGTCGATCGGCGGCGGGCCGGCCGCGGCGCAGGACATCCGCGAAGCCCAGCGCAGGGCCGAAGCCGACCGGGCGGCCGCGCGCGAGCAGGCCGCGGCGATCGAGGCGCGCATCCTCGCCGACCGCGCGCGGCTGGTCGCCGTCGTCGATTCGCTGGAGGCGGAACAGCGAGCCCTGGAAGCCGAACTGCGCGACCTCGGCCGCCGCGAACAGGCCGCCGCCGAGCGCCGCGCGCGGCTGCAGGCGGACTGGTCGAGCCGCGAGCTGAGTTTCCGCGAGCTGAGCGGCAACGTGCGGGTCGCGGCCCGCGATCTCGAGTCGTTGCTGCGCGGTTCGCCGCTCTCGGCGACCGATCCGCAGCGGCTGGTTGCCATCGGCGCACTGCTCGGCGAGGGCTACTTCCCCGACCTCGAGGACATCAGCACC
>JAQULN010000438.1 GCA_028718575.1 Candidatus Krumholzibacteriia bacterium
CAGCTTCTGCAGCACGTCCAGGTTGCAGGCCTGGCTGCCGCCGGTGCGCAGGCTCTGCAACGCGCCCGCGCGTTCGGCCGCCAGCGCCGCGTGGTCGACCCGCCGCGGCGCCAGGAACACTTCGCGCGCATTGGGATACTGATTGGTGCCCACGAGCACGTCTTTGCGCAGCGCCAGGTTGCGGCGCCGCTGCGCCGCCGTGGCGTCGATCTGCGCCTGGATAGCGCCCGCCTGCAAGACCGCCACGACCCCGCCGGCAGCCTCGATCGCCTGGAACTGCTGCCAGGCGGCGGCGGCGATCTCGGCCGTGAGTCTTTCGACGTACCAGCTCCCGCCCGCCGGGTCGGCCACGAGGTCGAAATGGCTCTCCTCGCGCAAGATGGTCTGCGTGTTGCGCGCCAGACGCCGGCTCAGCTCGTCGGGCAGACCCAGCGGCTCGTCGAAGGGCGCCACGTGCAAGCTGTCGACCTGACCGAACACCGCGGCCATGGCCTCGGTCGTCGCACGCAGGATGTTCACGTGCGGATCCAGCACGGTTTTGGTGAAGCGGCTGGTACGGACGCTGAGCGTCAGGCGCTGCGCCTCTTCGCTGCCGCCCGCGGCCTCGATCAAACGCGCCCACAGCAGGCGCGCCGCGCGCAGCCTGGCGATCTCCAGGAAGAACTGCGTGCCGACCGACAGGTGCAGGCGCAGGCGCGGCGCCGCGGTCTCGACGTCGACGCCGCGGCGCTCCAGTTCGCGCAAGTGGTGCACGGCGACGGACAGGCAGATCGCCAGCTCCTGGACCGCGCTGGCGCCGCCGTCGTGATAGACGTGCCCGCGCACGGCCACGGTCTGC
This sequence comes from Candidatus Krumholzibacteriia bacterium, assembly GCA_028718575.1. Classification (GTDB taxonomy): domain Bacteria; phylum Krumholzibacteriota; class Krumholzibacteriia; order LZORAL124-64-63; family LZORAL124-64-63; genus Glo-17. The sequence goes on from JAQULN010000438.1 coordinate 839, forward strand.
AGGCTCGGCGCCTGCGCGGCGGCCCATTTCGTCAGGATCGCGAGTTCGTCGTACGCCTGGACCCGCGACAGCGGCAACCGACCCAGTTCGGCGAGGCCGGCCACCGGATCCAACCCCACGCTGCCGCGGAGGCTCGCCGGCGCCGTGCCCTGGCGCTCGGCCAAGGCCACCAGCAGCGCCGCATAGATCAAGGCCGCCGAGCCGCTCTCGATGTGCACCGGGACTCGCGCGAGATCCACCCCGGCCAGGGCGCGCGCCATCTCCTCCAGCGTGGCGACCGAAGTGCCGCCCTTGCCCACCGCCTCCGGCAGCGCCTGGTCGGGATCCAGCCCGGCCTGGCCGGCGGCGTCGATCACCAACACGGCGGCGGTCTGCCCGCGGGCGAGGTCATGCCGCAACGCGGCGTTGAACTGCTCGCACAGGGGATAGGGCAGCTCCTGCGCCACCTCCCACGGGCGTTCGCGATAGCCGAGCGGCCGCGTGCCGCGGAGAAACGGCGCCTGGCCCGGCAGGCTGTCCGCGTGCGGCGCCGCCGCCAGGTCGGCGCGCGAGTACAGCGGCTGCAAGGTGATCCCCTCGTAAGTCTTGGTGAACATCTGTTTCTCGAAGGGCACACCCTTGAGCAAGCGCACGCACTCCTGTTGCCAATCGTCGAGCGACGGCACCGGGAAGTCTTCGCGGAGCCCTAGCCGCTCCGGGGCTTGATCATGCCTGATATCGGTCATCGGTGCCTCGCAAGTCCGCCGGTCGCGATCCGCCGGCTCGATGTAACTTCGGTATGGCGGGCCGCTCGCCCGTCGTGGTGCGGCAAAGTTGGTCGTTACCGCGAGGCCTGGCAAGGTGTGGCGGACCGCCGCGCGTGGGCGTCAGTCCGCCGCCGCCGGGCGCAGTTCCAAGAGGACCAGTTCGGGCGGGCAGCCCAGCCGGAACGGGAACCAGTGCCCCAGGCCGCAGGTCACGTGCATCGCCGTCTGTTGGTGGCGGTACACCCCCCAGGCCCAACGCGCGGCGCCGTTGAGCTGCAGGATCGAGCGCCCGGCAATGGCGAGCTGGCCGCCATGGGTGTGGCCCGCCAAGACCAGGTCGACGCCCGCCGCGGCAGCCGCCGGCAGCACGCTGGGTCGATGGCTCAAGAGCACGCTGAACGCCTCCGCCGCGGTTGGACCGAGGGCGCGGCGCACCTGATCGGGGTAGAAGACCCGTTGCGACACTCGCGGCGCCGCGCGCTGGTCGTCGATGCCCGCGAGCACGAACGGATGCCCCTGATAGGAGAGCACCTTGCCGCTCGCGCACAGTAGTTCGACGGGGCTTTCGGCATAGGCCGCGAGCACCGCCCGCAGGCCGCGCGCGTGCTCGTGGTTGCCGAGGCTGGCGTAGTGGCCAAGCGGCGCTTCGAGCCGGGCGATCATCGCCAGCGCCTCCGGGAGCTGCGCGAGATCGTCCGCCAGATCGCCCGTGACGCAGACCAGATCGAACTCGCCGCGGGGCGCCCGGCGCAGCGCCCGCTCGAAGTCCGGCAGGCGCACCAGGTGCCAGAGATGAACGTCGGCGAAGTGCAGGATCCGCAGGCCGGACAACGCGGGTGGCAGATTCGGCAGCCAGACGGTGCGCCGGCGCAGGCGGACCGGACTGCCGGATTCGAGCACGCCGCCCAACCCCGCCGCCCCGGCGGCAGCCGGCAGCAACAGCGCGGCGCCCTGCAGCAAGAAGCGCCGGCGGTCCGGCCGCATCCCGGCCGGGGTCGGACGGCGGCGCCAGCCCTCGCCGGCGCGCCAGAGCACGATCAACAGCAGGACCCCGCCAAGCGCCAGTTCCGCGAAGAAGAGGCCGAGCTGCACCGTGACCAGGCGGTCGGCCGGCTCGGTCAAGCCCAGGCGCATCAAGGTGAACCAGACCACCGGCACCAGCAGGTTCGCCGCCAGCAGCGCAAAGCCGGCGCCGCGCACGCTACGCCGCTGCCACCACGGCCGCAACGCCACCCGTACGAAGACCAGGAGCACCACACCGAGGC
>JAQULN010000439.1 GCA_028718575.1 Candidatus Krumholzibacteriia bacterium
CACAGTCCAGTTATCGGTCAACGACCCGCAGCAGGGGACGCTTCAGATCAACTCGCTGCGGATCGACGCCGACCTGCCGGGTCTGGAGGATCCGCAAGTGCCTTATCCATGGCTGGGCACTTATTTCCAGGGCGTGCCGGTCACGGTCACGGCCCTGCCGGCGCCGGGATTCCGCTTCGTCGCCTGGGATCCGAGCGGCGACACTGAACCGACGCTCACGTTCACGCCGGGGGCGGAGCAGACCACGCTGCTCGCGGTCTTCGAACGCGATCCGACGGCCGTGGTCACGATTCACTATTGGCATTTCAATGATTTGCCCGCCGGGCCATTGACCAGTGTGCCGGCCGATCTGACCCTGGTCGATCAACCGGTGATCACGTATCCGGGATCCGGCGCCGGTTACCTCGATCGGGTCGCCGGTAACGATCTCAATGCCGAGCCGGATATTCCGGCCGGCTATGGTCTACGAGTGCGCAACCCGTCGGACACGCGGGAACTGAAGATCGAGTTGCCGACGACCGGTTACACCGATGTGGTCTTGTCGCTGGCGCTCTGGCGTTCCGCCAACGGCGCGCAGGAGGTTACGCTCGCCTACGCCGCGCTGCCGGCCGACGACGCCTGGGTTGCGTTCGGGCCGGCGATCACGACGACCGAGACTCCGCAACTGCAAACGTGGGATTTCACGGGACTCGCCGCGGCGGCGAACAACAGCCACTTCCGCGTCCGCTTGCTGTTCGGCGGCGACAACGCCGGCGGCACCGAGGGCAACACAAGGTATGACAACATCAAACTCACCGGCCGGTCGTGGGGCGGACCCACGGCGGCGCCGGATTTGCCGGCGGGACTACCTCTGGCGGTGCGGGTGCACCCGAATCCGTTCAACCCGGCAGTCACCATCGCGTTCGAACTGCCAGCAGCCGGGCCGGTCACCCTTGCGATCTTCGACGTCGCCGGACGCCGCGTCCGCACCGTGCTGCAATGCGCCGACCACCCGGCGGGACGCAGCACCGCCCGCTGGGACGGCCGCACGGATGCGGGCCAGGCGGTCGCTAGCGGCGTCTACGTCTGCCGGCTGCAGACGGCGGGCGGGACGGTCACGCGCAAGCTTCAGCTTCTGCGTTGACGGCAGTTGCCTTCGGCGTCGGTCGGCGGGCTTGCGCTTGCTGCATCTGCCTGCGTCGCCCTGCGTCGCCCTGCATCGACCGGCCTGCGGCAAGACCCCCGTCTTGACTGTCGATCGCGAGGCATCTAATATTGTCGTACACTGCGGCCGCTAGTGCGCGGCCGCACGGTACCAGCTTCAGGGCGGGGTGCAAGTCCCCACCGGCGGTGACAGCCCGCGAGCCCCACGGGGCAAGATCCGGTGGAATTCCGGAGCCGACGGTTACAGTCCGGATGGGAGAAGTTGGGGCCGCGGCCCGGGGTCCGCGCCGGTCGGCCAGCCCCGGAACGGAGCCGCTCGAGACCCCGCTTGTCCCTTCGTGCCCTCGTGGTCGAAGGGTTTTTCATGTCAACCGGTTCACCGCAAGCACGGCCCGCAGCGCGCGCAGACGAACGGCGCTTCATGCGCGAAGCCATCGCCGTGGCTGCGCGGATCGCGGCGCGTCCTTGGCCCAGTCCGCCGGTCGGCGCTGTGATCGTTCGCGACGGCGAGGTCGTGGGCGCCGGTGCGCACGAGGGCGCGGGCCGGCCTCACGCGGAACCGATCGCGCTGGCGGTGGCGGGGCCGCGGGCGCGCGGCGCCACGCTGTACACCACTCTGGAGCCTTGCCGCCATCACGGCCGCACGCCTCCCTGCACCGACGCGATCCTGGCTGCCGGCGTGGGGCGCGTCGTGGCCGGCGTTTCGGACTTGAATCCGACGGCCGGCGGCGGCGCCGAGATCCTGCGAAACGCGGGCGTCGAGGTGACGCTCGGGGTATGCGCGGCCGAGTGCCTCGACCTCATCTGGCCGTTTATGGCCAGCGATCGCTTCGCTCGACCGTATGTCGAACTCAAGACCGCGGCGAGTCTGGACGGCTTCTTGTCCCGGCCGCGGCAGCCGGCCGGCGCACCCGACTACCTCACCGGTCTGCCCGCGCGCCGGGACGTGCATTGCCGCCGCCGCTGGGTCGACCTGGTGCTGGTCGGCAGCGGGACGGCCCATTGCGATCGCCCGCGGCTCGACACCCGGCTGGTGCCTGCGGAGGCAGCCTGTCCGCAAGCTGAACCCGCAGCCGGTTGCGTGATGACACGACCGCCGGCGGGCACCGCCGCCGGGCTCGCACGCGAGCGCTGGTATTGTTTTCACGGCGCGGGCGTTGCCGGCTCGGCGTTGCCGGCAGGCGTCGAAGGGGTGCCCTGCGCGATCGGACCGGCCGGTGTGGATCCCGCGGCGTTGCTCGCCGCCTGTAACGAACGCGGTTTTCACACGATCATGCTCGAAGGCGGACCGCGGCTCGCGGCGTCGTTCCTGGCCGCCGGCCTGGTGGATCGCTGGGTTCAGTACATCGCGCCGGTGGTGACCGGCGGGGGGGCCGCCTGGCCCGCAGTCGTGCCGGCGGCCGGAAGCACGGCTGGCGACCCGGGACCAGGGTTCCACCTGACCAGCCACGACCGCATCGGCACCGATTTGCGCGTGATCTGGGACCGCCGCGATTTCGCGGCCGTGCTGCTCGCCGCCGGCGGCGCCGGAAGTGAGGACGAATGTTCACCGGTATGATCCGCGAACTCGGCGTCTTACGCCAACGCCGCGGCGGCCTGCGGGCGCTGCGTCTGGACATCGCCGCGCCGGCCACCGCGCCGCAGCTCGGCGTGGGCGACAGTCTGGCCGTCAACGGAATCTGCTTGACGGTGGTCCAGGTC
>JAQULN010000440.1 GCA_028718575.1 Candidatus Krumholzibacteriia bacterium
AATACGTCGACCCTGCAAGGCCTCAAACTGCCGATCTTCGCGCTATGGATCGGCCTCTATCGGCACATCGCCGCGCCGCTCGGGTTATTCTGGCTGGTCACACAAGTGCTCTCCCAGGGCTTGATGGGAATCTGGTGGTCCCTTTTCGGCATCTCCTGGTCGGCGGCGATCATCGCCGCGGCCGTCGCGCGACGGCGGATCAGGCAGTTCGAAACGGCGAGCGCGGCGCGCAATGCTGGCGAATCCAGTTGACGGAGGTTATTCCCTGAGGGACGCGGTGAGCGCGCGGACCACGCCGGCCGTCGTCCTGCGTCCCCTGGCCGGAGGTCACGCCATGAGACTGCCCCGTCCCGCCGCATCCGACTACGACGCTTTCTACCGCGGCTACGTTGCGCGCTGCCTGAAAAGCGACATCCTCGCGGAACTCGCCGCCCAGATCGCAACCGCCGAGCGCTTGCTGCGGCCGCTCGACGATACCGCTGCCCGCTACCGATATGCCCCAGGCAAATGGAGCATCAAGGAAGTGGTCGGCCACTTGGTCGACACCGAACGCCTGTTCGCGTACCGCGCCACCAGCATCGCGCGCAACGATCGAACCGAGCTGCCGGGCATCGACCAGGATCAATGGCTCGCCGGCGCCGACTTCGATCGCCTCGCGCTGTCCGACCTGCTTGACGAGTTCACGCATTTGCGGCGTGCGACCGTGCTGTTCTGCCGCGGCCTGTCGGCGGAGAGCCTGGCTCGCCGCGGCGTCGCCAACGGCAAATCGATCACCGTGCTGGCCCTGCCCTACATCATCGCAGGACACAGCGGACACCACCTCGAGGTGATCGAACGGAAGTACCGTTGAACGGTGTGATTCGTGCGGCGGCAGCGGGATGGATGGAAATCGGCCGGCCGCCGCTCGGTGCGCCGAGCAATCGGCCGGCCGGGCATCTGCTCGGAACCGCCTCGCAAGTCACGCCATGAGGGCCGGAGTTGGCGCGATCACGAGGGAGCCGGTTCCCAGATGCAACGACAGCGGAGGGCTGTGGAGTGATTCTATCAGGAAACGCTTGGAATTCGCAAGCCGAAATCCAGCAGCGAGCTCGGAAAACGCCGTCGCGTCGATCTCGACGACGTCGTACACCGTGGCACTGGTCGGCACCATCACGGGCATATAATATCAAATAAAATATTTAACAGCATATAAATACGCCGGGGCATCGATAAAATTGTTTCCATTAGCCTCCGTGACGATGTCCGATCATCGCTGTTCACTCGGCGCCGCACGTGGCGATTCCTCATCGTGTAACCTTTTGGCGACCGCTGCGTCCATGCCTCCGACATGGAACGAACGAGATTTGACAGGATCCTCGAGACTCAGCGCCATCGGATCTACGGGTACGCTTTGCGGTGCCTGCGCCATCCGGACGACGCCGACGACGTCACCCAGGAGGCGTTCCTGTGCCTATGGCGCCACGGGCCCGACGTGGACGACGAACGTCTGGTCGGCTGGGTGATTTCCGTGACCCACAATCTATGCATCGACCGTTCGCGGCGGGCGCGGACGTGGCGGAAGTACGTCGGCGACCCCTCCGTCGCAGCGCTCGACGAGTTGACCGTGACCGGCGACCCCCTGCCCGCCGTGACCGCCGAGCATACCGCGCTGCTCGACGCGGTCGACGCCTTGCCCGCGGCGACGCGCAGTCTGCTCTGGCTGCACTACTGGCAGGGCTTGAAGCTGGGAGAAATCGCCGCCATGCTCGGCCTCAATCAGAACACGTTGAAGGTCCGCCTGCACCGCGCGCGCCGCACGCTGCGCGAGTTACTCGAGCAGCCGCGATCCGGACTCACGGCTCAGCAACAGGAGCAACGCGGATGAAGACCTGCCGAACCATCTCCGTCCTGCTGGTCGGCTACGCCGCCGACGAATTGAGCGAGTTCGAGCGACGCCGGGTCGACGCCCACCTGGCCGCATGCGACGCGTGCCGCACTGAACTGGCGCGGGAACAGCGCCTGCGTGCTTTCATGGGTAGCCTCGCGCGCAGCGAGCCGCCGGCAATCTGCCCTGACCGCGTGACCGCCCGTATCACCGCCGTTGTCAACCGCGACGAGCGGCGGCGCCGTGCCGTCGCGGTTCTGCGATCGCGGTCCGTCGCCGCGACCGTTCTGGCCGCTGCGGCGGTTTTGCTGGCCGTGATTCTGCCGTCCCGGATGCAATCGCCGGCGCCCGACACGGTCGCAACGGCCATCGCCGAAGTGAGCGCCGTTCCGGCCTACGCCGGCCGGACCGATCTCGACGACACGCGCCGCGACGTGACGCGGGCTTTGGTCTATACGGCGGCCGTCATCGACCGCACCGAACGGCGTGTGCGCGATGACGTGCTGCGTCTTCTGCAACCAGCGATCCAAGCCGCCGGCGGCTTCGACACGGCCCCGGCATCACCTGGAGGTCAAGGATGAACACCCTGCCCACGACTCGCACCGCGATCCTGGTCGCGGCATTTGCCATCGCGCTCCTGTTGCCTGCCGCGGACGCAGCGGCGGAAGAGAACCCGCCTGGTTACATCGATCTTTCGTGGATCGAGGTCCCCGCTGGCGCCGCCGAAGTGCAGGAACTCGATCTGACGACACTTCTCGCCGACGTCGCTGCCTCGGCCCAGGAGCAGGGCGACAGCGAACTGGCGCGCTCGCTGTCCATGGTCAATACGCTCCAGTTGAAGGGCTACCAGGTGCCCAGCGACGACAAGAACACGCGTAAGGCGGTCGAGCGCATCGAAAAGATGCTTGCCGACGGCGGCTGGAACCGGATCATCTACGTCAAAGACGGCGAGGAAACCACGTCCGTCAGCGTCT
>JAQULN010000441.1 GCA_028718575.1 Candidatus Krumholzibacteriia bacterium
CGAACGACTGGATGCGCAACAAATTGGCCTGTGCGTCGGCCAGCGGCTCCGCCTCCAGTTCGCCGCCGGCGACCTCGCTGACGGCGGCGGCGAAACGGCCGACATCGGGTCCGCCGCCGAAACCCGCCGCCATGCGGCCGGCGAGACTCTCGCCGGCGGCGGCCGCCGCGCCGAAGCTGCGGTCGGCGCCGGTCGCGGTGCGGAACTCGGTTGCCGCCTCGTGGAAAAGCCCCTGTTCGCGCAGCGCCAGGCCGCGGCAGTAGGCCATGAACGCCAGATAAGATTCGGTGGGAACCTCTTCGATCGCCGCGCGCTCCTCGGGGGTGAGCACGATGCCCAATTCGCTGACCACGCGGAATACGAAGTCCTTCTGTACACGGAAGAACTCGGCCAGGTCGCCGTCGGTCTGCTCAGGGTAACCGGCGCTGCGGTCGATCGCGTCGACAACGGCGCCGCTCAGGCGGATCCGGTCGTCGCCGAGGGCCAGCACGCTGCCGGTGACGATCCGCCTGCCGCCGACCAGGCGGCCGATCCGCGGCGCCGTCGCCGGGTCGACCAGGTCGCTGCCAGCCAGCTCGAGCTCGCGGCGCACGGCGTCGATCTTCAGGCGGTCGACGACCACCAACGAACCGATCTTGGCCAGATCCTGGGCGGTGAAATCGGACAGCCCGAGGCTCAACGGCGCCAGCTCTGCCGGCAACTGCGACGCGTCGAAGGTCATCACGGCCACGCTGTTGGCCGGGATCACCGCCGGATCGATCTGCGCTTCATTTGCCAGGGCGTTTTGGATCTCCTGCTCGACGTGGGCGCGCACCAACACGTCGAGGTAGCCGTCGATGAGCTGCCGGGTCTGCCGCGGCGGTTGCAGGCCGAGGGCCGAGCGGTAGGAGAGGATCGCCAGATCGTAAGCGTTGCGCTGCTCGTGGATCAGGCCCAGGTAGAGGTGGGCGCGGGCATCGGGTTCGATGGCGACGGCTTGTTTGAGCGCTTCCTCGGCCGCCGTCAGGTTGCCCTGCTCATAGCGGACGACCCCGATTTCGCGCCAGGCGCGAGCGCTCGCGGGATCGGCCGCGATCTCCTGGTAGTACAGCCGCGCGGCCTCGTCGAGGCGCTGGTCGGCGGCCGCGCGGCGTCCCTGGGCGTAGTGGCCGGGTGCGCAACCGATCACCAGAAGCGCCATCCCGAGCAATATCAACGCCGCCGCCGCCGGCGGGCGAGCGATGTTCCGGCGTACTTGCATGACGTTAAGCCTTCCGTTCAGGACGACAGCGCCAGAGGTCGGTAGATGTCCATCTTGTGCTTGGCTTCGGCGAACGCGGGGTCGGCCTCCCAGGCTTTGCGGAAGAAATCGTAGGCTTCGGCGTATTCGTAGCGGTCCATGTGGTACAGGCCGTGCGAATAGAAATCGGCCGCGGTCTCCAGCCGAGTGCCGACCTCGTCGATGCGCGCCTTGACCTCCGCCGACAAGGTCAGATCGAGCCGTCCGGCCAGTTCCTTGACCAGTTCCTTCTCCATGGCGAAGAAGTCCGGCTTGCCCTGGCGTTCGGCGGTGGCGATGATCTGAGACGTCTCGACGTTGACAGCCTTGACGGTCATCCGCGCGTTACGGTCGTCGAGCTGGACGAGGCTGCCGAAGATCATGACCTGCGCGCCGAGCAGCTTGCCCGCCTGCACGGCGGTGGATTGCTCGACCATGCCCTCCTTGGCCAGCATGATCTCCTTGAGGATGTAGTCGATCTTGTCGCGTTCGACCACGTTCAGCTCGCTGAGCTGGCTGAAGTCCGCCTCGAAGAATTCGGCGAGACCTTTGGCCAGAAATCCCAGCTTCTCCTGGTACTTGCCGACCGAGAAGTTATCGAACTCCATGATGGCGACGGTGCGGATCTTCCTGTCTTCCGTCGTCGTCGGCCCGTTGCAGACCAGGGCGCCGTTGGTATGGGCCACGCCGTACCACTGATCGCGCAACTGCTGGGGCCATTGGCTCGCGGGCAGCGCCGTCACGCACGGACCCAGCGCGGCGATCCGGTCCAGGTAGGCATACGACTCCTGGATATACGATTCACCGAGGGCGAAGGTCAGCAGGCTGAGCGCCGAGTACACCTCGATACGATCCTTCACCTCGAGTTCGCCCTGCGCGAGAATCGCGTTGGCCAGCGCGATGCCTTTCTCGAACTCCAGTTCTCCGTAGTAGCCGTAGACTTGGGCCACCTGGTCGACGACCGACTCCGTGGCGGCTGCGGCGGCCGGCGGCAGCACGACAGGCAGGACCGCGACGACCAGGGCCGTCGCGACCACGAAGGGGCGAACGCGCAGAAGGCGGCCGGCGCTGTGGCGAGGCATCATGATCTGCTCCTTGCTGGGGTGTCGAAAGAAACGGCCGGGATCATTCGAGCTGACCGAGATCGAAGATGTGCCGGCCGATTTCTCCCGGAACGACAGTGACTGTCTTTTCCATCTCTTTCGCAACCCCGTCCAGAACGGCGACGACCTTGATCACGTGCCGGCCGACGGGGAGGGTAAACTCCGCGTTCGTGGGCTTGGACTGCAACTTGCCATCGATGTAGATGTCATATCCCCAGCCGGGCAGCGACCCGACGCGGACCTTGCCGAACTGCAGAACGGCGGGCGACACGGCGGCGGCGGGTGCGCCCGGTCTCGGCTCCTGCACCGGCGCCGCGATCGGCTCCTGCACCGGCTCCTGCACCGGCTCCTGCGCCGGCTCCTGCGCCGGCTCGGCGATCACCGCCACGGCTGCCGCCGTGTCGGTCGCGGCCAATTCGGGGCCGGCCGCAGGGGAGACTGCCGGCTGACCGGCGCGCCGCGAGCCCAGGTAG
>JAQULN010000442.1 GCA_028718575.1 Candidatus Krumholzibacteriia bacterium
GCCAGGTCGATCAGCTCGCGATCGGGCTCGACGTTGACCACCTGTCCAGCCGCATAGGCAGCCAACGCCGGCGGCAGCGCTTCCAGCCAACCGCCCAGCAAGAGCGCGCGCGGCGGCTGTTCGCACTGCGTCGCGGCCAGATGGACCAGCGCGAGACTGCCTGGACCGTGTCCCCGGCTGCGTTGCTCGACGTGCAACAAGGCATCGTCGCGAGAAACGGCAAGTCCGTTCTCCGTGTCGGCGATCGTCAAACGGCCGCCGGACAGCTCGCGCGTCTGCAGCAAGCCGGGGTGATCCCAGCGGGTCATGGCGCGGTCCCAGCCGCCGGAGAACACGGCTCCGGCCAGCAACGCGAAGACGACGGCCAGACCCACGCCGCGCCGGCGCCGGCCGCCCGTCACAAGCGCGCCCGCCACGACCGCGCCGGCCAGCAGCGCGCCCGCCAGCGCGGGCACGCCCAGCGCAGGCAGCAAGCCGGCGGCCAGGCCGCCGCAGGCCGATCCGAGGCATAACGATACCTGATCGCGGTCGACGCCACCCGGCGGGACCGCTCGCTGGGTGTCCGCGGCATACTGCAGCAGACCGGATAGCGCGCCGGCCGGCGCCATGACCAGGATCGCACCGGCCGCGATCGCGCCGAGGCCCAGTTCGCCGCCGGGCGCGACGGCGGGCAACAGGCGCAGCGCGCGAGCAAGGCACACGCTTGCCGGCAGGATCGCTGCATAGGAAAGCGACGCGACCGGCAAGCTCATCCGCTGCCAGCGCGACCCGGCGGCGCCGAACGCCGCGGCCAGCAGCCAGACCGCGAGCCCGAGGACGTAGACGATCTCGTTGCCGAAGCACGCCACCCCGAACTCGCGGAGCAGGATGACCAGACCGAGCGTGGTCGCGAAGCCGACGCAGAGGAGCGGCATGACAGGCACTTTCCCGACCGGTCGGCGGGCTGGCTGCCGTGGCCTGACCGGCGCCCCTAAAAAAAGCTGGCGTGGGGAGCGGGAATCAAGTAAACTAATTTTGTCCTGTTTAGATCCGACCAGGGACGGACGGATCCAAACTCACGAAAGGTCAATAGTTCGCTACGGCGGACGAGCCATAGAGAGGAAACAACCTATGAAGCGCTTTTCGATGTTCGCGACCGGCCTGGCCATGATCGCCCTGTTCGCGGCGGGGATACCTGCCGGTGACGCCACGGCCTGTGACGGCCAGAACACCAAGGCCGCCACGTCTGCCGCCGCCAAGTCGGGCGATTGCGGCGTGAAGGCGACGACTGCTGCCGCGACCGAAGGCTGCGCCGCCAAGGCCGCCGCTGCCACCGCGACCGCCGCCAAGTCCGGCGATTGCGGCGTGAAGGCGACGACCGCCGCTGCGACGGAAGGCTGCGCCGCCAAGGCCGCCGCTGCCACCGCAACCGCCGCCAAGTCCGGCGATTGCGGCGTGAAGGCGACGACTGCTGCCGCGACCGAAGGCTGCGCCGCCAAGGCTGCTGCCGGCGGCTGCGGCGACAAGGCCAAGACCCAGTCAACGACCGACGGCAAGAAAGTCGACGAGAAGAAGGCAGCCGCCACCAAGGTTGCCGCCAACACCAAGTAGCGAGAGGCACACCCGGGCGGTCTGGACATCGCCCGGGAGAATGAGCTTCGGAGAAACGGTCGGCAGGCGACCGTTCTCCCTCGACCGCGGCTGTCCCCTCTCCAACCGCGGTCCAGCAAGCCGGCCGGGGTCCTCAGGATTCCGGCCGGTTTTTGTTGTTCAGGACAATCGGCTCCGTTCGAGCAAATCAGGCCGCCTGCCTTGTACGCCCCGACCCGGTGCGGTAAAATGGATCCATCGATCGCCCGCCGTCCGACCGGAAGGCCAATCGCCGTGTTCCGCCCGTTGCCTGCCGCCATACCGGCGCCCGTGCCGATGCTGATACTTTTTGCTGCGGCAGTCGCCGTGTCCGTCGCGACCACGCCGGCAACGGCCGCCGTGTCGCTACAATCCGCGTACGAATCCGCGCCGGCCCACGGCGGCTACGACCGCTACCTGGTCCTGGAGACAGGCGCGGTTTACACCGGCGGTCTGCAGATAGGCCCCACCTGGGACAACGATCATCAGCAATACCTCGATCACGAACTCGGGCTCGACGTCAAGATTGAAGGCCGCGGCGCGATCCTCGACCTGCAAGGCCAGCAGATCTGTATCAGCTTCTGTCGCCGCCGGCTGGACATCGAGGATTGCATCATCATCAACGGCGGGATCCGCTATCGCGGCGACCTCACGCTCGAGGACGATATTCGACCGCTGGGATCGGTCCGCTACTGCACGTTCTGGCGTCCCCACGATTACGCCGTGCGCCTGGAGGGAACAGGCGATCGGATCCTCCTCGAACGCAACATCGTGGTCGACACCGTCGACACGGGCTTTGACGTGATGCTCTGGAACGGCGAAATAGGACCGCTGTTGCCGACCGGCCTGGCGTTCGGCCTCTCGGTGCAGTATTGGACGTCGGGAGTGCCGGATGTCCTGCGGAATTGGACTTACTTCACGGATCCCGCGCAGAACGAGACCGACCTCTACCACTACTGTCTCCTCTGCGAATATAGCTGAACGGTGCCAGAAGCCTGGCCGGAGGCCGGCGCGGTTGAATACGGCAACGTGATCGGTCAGGACCCGGGGCTGCGCGATCCCGCCGGCGGCGACTTCCGCGCCGACCTCGCGCCGGACTACGGCTGTCGCGTCTTCTTGGACGAAGGCTTGGTCGGCGCGCGGCCCGCCGTTGCGAGGATCGCGCCGAACTCGCGGGCGGACGTGACGGCCAGTCCGCTCGCTCAACCCACTGT
>JAQULN010000443.1 GCA_028718575.1 Candidatus Krumholzibacteriia bacterium
CACACTCAAGACGGTCCACAAAGCGCTGGAGAAGCAGCGCCTGCAAGCCGAAAATTTGGAACTGCGCCAGCGCCTCGAGGAGATCCAGGGCCGGCACGACATCATCGGCCGCAGCGACGCGATGCGGCAGGTCGTCGAAACGGCGCGGCAGGTGGCGGCAAGCACCGCCACCGTTTTGCTGACCGGCGAGAGCGGCACCGGTAAGGAGGTCTTCGCCGACGCCATCCACCGCTGGAGCGAGCGCCGCAAGCGGCCGCTGGTGAAGGTCAGCTGCGCGGCCTTGCCGGAAGCGCTGCTGGAGGCCGAATTGTTCGGGTATGAGCCGGGCGCCTTCACGGGGGCGGTCGGGCGGCGGACCGGGCGGTTCGAGATGGCCGACGGCGGCACGTTGTTTCTAGACGAGGTCGGCGAGATGAGTCCGACCACGCAGGTCAAACTGCTGCGGGTACTGCAGGAAGGGACCTTCGAACGCCTTGGCAGCAGCGAGACCCGCAGGGTCGATGTGCGGCTGCTGGCGGCGACCAACATCGACCTGGCGTCTCGCGTCGACCGCAGTCTCTTTCGGGAGGACCTTTTCTATCGCCTGAACGTCATCAACATCGAACTGCCGCCGCTGCGCCAACGCGGCGAGGACGGGGTCCTGCTGGCCAACTACTTCCTGCAGGTTTACAACCAGAAGAACAACAAGGAACTCGGCGGCTTCACCCGTCAAACCGTCGAAGCGTTCAACCGTCACAGTTGGCCGGGCAACGTGCGCGAGCTGGAGAATTGTATCGAACGCTGTGTCGTCTTGAGCAAGGGCCCGTTCGTCGACACGGATGTATTGCCGCCGTCGGTCCTGGCCGGCAAGCCGCGGTTCGAGCAGATCGTGATCCCGGTCGGCACGCCGCTGCGCCAGGCGGAGCAGCAGCTCATCGAGGCCACGTTGCAGAGCACCGGCGGCGACAAGGAGACTGCGGCGCGGATCCTCGGGATCGCGGCCCGCACCATCTATCGGAAAGTCAAGTGAGCCGCCCGCGGCGTCGGATCGCCGCAGCGGGTCGGAAACCGCCGGTTGGTACCCTCTGGTTGGACCCGGGAACGGCCGGCGGCTGCGCTTGACCCCATTTCGGGCCGGGACTACATTGGGTGGCCGCCGCCCCTGGCGCTGCGCCGATGTTGATACCGGGTCCGGGACAGCTCGGACCGTTTTTGCGAGAGTGGCGGAACCGGTAGACGCGCAGGGTTTAGGTCTCTGTGGGGCAACCCGTGGGGGTTCGAGTCCCCCCTCTCGCACCAGTTCACGCCGGCACCCGCAGGGGCCGCGTTCCAAGGTGGCTGTTTCATGGTTGAACAAGGCAATCCGCCGTTCCGTCTGACCGTCGAGGCGCCCGATCCCTGCCGCCGGGTCATCAAGGTCCAGGTGCCGCGAACCGAATACGACCGCCTGTACCGCGACCGCCTGACCGCGGCGGTTCGCAGCCATCAACGGCCCGGTTTTCGCAAAGGCAAGACCCCGCGGACGGTCGTCGAGAAGGAACTCGGCGGCCGGCTCCGCGCGGAGACCTTCGAGGCCCTGGTCCCGGAGGCATACCGCGCCGCGGTGATCGAACATGAGCTTTACCCCCTGACCGAGCCGGCCCTGGAGAACCTGGTCTTCGAGGACGGGCAAGACCTGGCCTTCGATCTGGCGCTCGAGGTCCGGCCGGCCGTGACGGCCGACAAGTACGAGGGCCTGCGGGTGGAAGAACGAGCGGTTGAGGTCACCACCGCAGAGATCGACGAGGTCCTCGAGCGCTTGCGCGAGAGCCGAGCGATCTATGAACGTGTCGACCGGGCCGCCGGCGCGGACGATCTGGTCAAGCTGGACATGGTCCCCCTCGGGCCGGATGGTCAGCCGGACGAAACGCGGCGCGTAACGGATCAATCGGTCGTGGTCGGCGCCGAGCGTAACCTGCCCGAGTTCAACGAGGCATTGCCCGGCATCGCGGCCGGCCAGGAGCGCGACGTCACGGTGACCTATCCCGCTGAATACCCCAATCCCGAGTTGCGGGGCCGCGCGGTGACTTTCCGGCTGCGCGCAACGGCGGTCGAGGCCAAGGTCCTGCCTGAGATCGACGACGCCTTCGCGGCCCAGTTGCAGGACGGGCAGACCCTTCTCGAATTGCGCGGACATATCCGCGAGCAACTGCTGGCGGACGCCCGCCAGCGTGCGGCCGAGGACCTCGACCAGCAGATTCTGGAGCAGCTTCTGGCCGGGCACGAGGTGCCGGTCCCGCCCAGCATGGTGGAGACCTGGCTGCGCAGCGGTCTGCAGGAGATGAATCACCACCGCCGCCAGCAGGGTCTGCCGCCCGACGCAGATGGCGAGAAGCGCTATCGTGAAGCGGCGCGACCCGTCGCCGAGCGCCAGATCAAGGCCCTGTTCTTGCTGGATGCCGTACGGCGCCAGGAGCAGATTGCCGTCGCAGAAGGCGAGGTCGAGGCGCGGATCGAGGCCATCGCCGCCGAACACGGCTTCGACCTGGCCAAGTACCGCAAATTCCTGGAACAGGGTGAGGAAAAGGATCGAATTCGCCAGGGGCTGCTCGAGCGCAAGACCTACGACTTCCTGCTCTCGCGGGCCGAAGTCGTCCCAGCGCCGGCGCCAGGCGCACCACTCGATTCTCAGGCCGGCGCAGAGCGGGGCTGACAGCCGTGCGCCCGGCGTGTATGATGATGGGCATGGAACTTGCACCCGGCCGGCGGGGTAGTTCCCGCGGAGAATGGCCCGTCGAGGCCGGATCCCGCACATGGCGCTGCGGCGCGTCAAAGGAGTGACCATGCTGGTTCCGATG
>JAQULN010000444.1 GCA_028718575.1 Candidatus Krumholzibacteriia bacterium
GTAACCGATCACCGGTCCCTGTACGCCGACCCAGCGTCCCTGGAACGTGCCGCCGATCGGGTCCTGGTGCGGCTGACCGAGCCAGCGGCCGACCATGAACCCACGGGGGCACGGATGGGTCGCGTCCAGGGTGAAACCGTGGAACTGGATTGCCTGGCCCGGCACCTCGGCGGCGAAGAGTTCGTCCATGGCTGCCAGATCGCAGACGTCGAAGCTCTGGGTGAACGGCCCGCTGCGGAAATGCAGGAAGTTCGGTTGCGGCTCGTCCTGGCCATCGCCGCCGCCGTTGTGCAGCGGCGGCTCGATGATTCGGATGAACAACCCGTCGTTGTCGTCGGCGGTGAAGCTCGCCCAGGCGATGGTCTGGCGGTCGGGACGGGGCTGGACGAGAAAGTCCGAGCCGCGCTCGAAGTCGATCACGCGCTGCACGATCAGGAAGCCGCGGTCGACGCTGATCTCGCCTGACCAGTCCACCTCGTCGCCGTCATCCTGGCCGTCGGCCGGGGGACTGCTCTCCTCATTCCCCAGCTTGCCCCAGACAATGCGCACGAAGGTGAACTGAGGGCGCTCCGGCTGGTTGACGTCGCCCGGACCGTTGCCGCTCTCCAACCAGGTCCGGATCTCGGGATCGTCGACCAGATCGTCGTGATAGGCGATTCCTTCGATGTCCGCGTCGCCGGCGGCCAGATTGCGGTCACCGAAGCCCGGGAGTTCATCGGCGAGGGTCAGACCACCGAACGGGGCGTCGAAATCGATGGCCGTAAAATCGTCGCCGACCAGGGTGGCAGACGGCGCCGCCGTTTCGTCGCTGCCGCAGCCGGCGGCCACCAGCAGCAGCGCGGCGGGCAGAAACACCAAGAGACTCGAACGCAGGTTTCGCATGTCACGGACCTCCTCACATCATCATCTTGTCTCGACGTGCCGTCCCGTTGTGCACAAAACCCTTTGCATGGCTGGGGCCATTTCAGGGCTCGATCCTTAAGTCGATTGGCGGGAAAAGTTTATGATTCAAGTCGCGCATGTTGCGTGCGGCCGGCGTCAACCAAAGTGTACCGCAGGGGACGCTGCCGTCCCGTCAGGGTCGCCAGGCGAGTCGCAGGCTGCTGAAACCCAGCACGGTGTTATCGTCAGGTTCGGTATGCCGCTCAGGCTGGTAGCTGGCGGTCAGATCCAGGCTCCAGCGATCGTTGAGCGTCCATGTGGCCATGATCCAGATCTCGAGGTAGGTGAAGTCGGAGTAGGCGAGCGCCAGGCCGCCGAGGTCGAACGCGCCGGTCGGATCGCCGCTGTCGTCGGCGCCGTTGCGATACCAGCGCCGGCCAACCTCCAGAGACAGGATGCCGCTCAGCGCATGGTGGTAGGCTTCGATGCTGCCGCGGAGGCCGGCCTGCGTATAGGCTTCGGGCGACGCTCCCGCCGCCAAACGTTGCCCGGTCAGCGAAACCTGCTGCTGGCTGCGCAGCAGATCGCCCCAACGGTAGCCCAGTTCGAGATCGGTCCGCCAGGCGTCGAACCAGACCGTGGTCTCACGGTCGTATCGCCAGACTTCGCTGTTCAGGTTGGCGATCACGTGCCCGCCGCCCGCCGGCACGGCCAGCCGGGCCTCGTCCCAGTGCAGCCAGGCCGAGGGTCGGGCGTTCTCGTCGGCGATCAGACGGCGTTCGCTCCGGTGATAGAGCCAGAGGTCGCCAAGACCGAGGCTGCGGTCCAGATCGCCCTCGACCGCGAAGGTTTCGCGGTCGATCGCGGCCGAATCCGGATACGCGCGTTGGGTCGCGCGCAGACCGCAGCGCCAGATCCCTGAGGCGGTGCCGCGCGAGTTCAAAAAAGCTGCGGCGCCGACTTCGCGGTAGTCCTGCTCGAGCACCGAGGGCCGGCTGTGATCGAGTCGCCGCGCGCGCAAGCGCAGATCCAGGCCGGCGCGGCGGCCGTACCACGGATAGAGGTAGAGATCGCCGCGGATTTCCCGGGTGTCGCTGTTCAATCCATAGTCGCTGTCGGCGCGGTACTGGCGTCCGGCCCAGCTCAGATCGGTACGGACCCGGGGCTTGCCGGTGGCGGGTTGCCAGCGGTAGCCGACGTCGAACAACTCGCGCCGGAGCTGGCTGCCGGCGACGAGTTCGGTGCGCCAATGCCACTGATGCTTGTTTTGCCGGCGCGAGCGGGCTTCGTAGTCAGCGGCGAGGTTGAATTCGGTGATGGTCTCCGTGGTGTCGTCGGTTGCGAGGTAGTAGGTCTGCAGGAACGTGTCGTGGCCGGCGGAGAGGCGCAGGCGGCTCACTGGCGGTTCGTCCGCAGTTGCCGGCAGCACAAGGGCGGCGGCCAGACCGACCGCCGCCGTCACCGCTGTCCCGGCCGCTCGCAGGTGTGGTGTCACCTTGCCAGGTCACTCGCCTCGTTGAGCAGGTTGAAGGCCGCCCTGAGCTGGCGCAGCGCCGGCTCGGATTCCCCGGCAGCCAGGCGGCGGCCGGCCTGGTCCCGGTGGTGACGCGCGCGTTCGAAGACGTTCAACGCGTGACGCGACCGGGAGTTCCGCACGAGTTCCGCGACTTGTTCGGCGCGTTCGTCCCAGCGCGCCAGCTGCTCGGTGACCGCGTCCGGATCGGTGCGCGGGCCGACGGCGGCGGCGGCCTGGCTGGCCAGCTGGCGCGCCAAACGCAGCGAATGCAACGCGCGCAATGGTTGCTGCCGGGCGCGGAAGTCTTCGGCGCGCTGCAACGCTTCGCGCGCCGACTGCAGCAAGTCAGCGGCCGTTTCACGCTGTGCGTCGCTTGCGTCTTGCCATTGTTCCCGCGCGCGTTCGATCAGGGC
>JAQULN010000445.1 GCA_028718575.1 Candidatus Krumholzibacteriia bacterium
CCGCGACGAGCCGCGTTTTTGCGCGGCAAGCGCTACAGGCCGTGGCCGGGCTCGCCCATCCCGTCGTCTGCGGCTTTGCCGCCGCCGGCGATGCCGCCTCGGAGCAACGGGCGCGAGCGGTCGCCGGCCGCATCACCGCAGCCGTCCCGCCCGGTGCGCTGGCGGGCCTCTGGACCGATCTGGCCCTGGTCGGCGACCTCCTCAAGCGCGGTGCGTGATCATGCCGCGACTCGTCGCCAGCACGCAGAACGGTCTGTCGCCGGACGATGACCGCCTGCTGGCACAACTCGCGCGCGGCATCGCTTGCCGCGGGCTCACGGCGCCGGCCGTGCTGACGTTGTCCTGTTTGGCGCCGATGGCCTTTCTGGGCGGTCAGATGCTGCGCTGTCTGATGCCGTTTTTGCAGCTGGCGGGAGCCGGTCCGGATTGGGAACGGCTGGCGCAGCTGTTGGAAGTGCGCGGCTCGGTCGAGCGCCTGCTGTCGCACCTGGAGGCTCTGCCCGCGGCGGCAGCTCAGCGCAGGGCGCTGCCGCGGCCGGACGCCGACGCCTACGCTGTCATCGATTGCGGTTCGACCACGACCAAAGCGGTGCTGATCGGGCGGCGCGACGGCCGTTTCCGTTTGCTGGGCCGCGCCGAAGCGCCGACGACCGTCGAAGCGCCGGTCGCCGACGTCATGGTCGGTGTGCTGTCGGCGCTCAGGTTGCTGGAGCATCAGACCGGGCAAGTGATCTTGCAGCCGGACGGCGGCCTGGAACCGCCGGCGGGGAAGCACCGCGGCGTGGACGCGCTGCTCGCGACGAGCAGCGCCGGCGGCGGCCTGCAGATGCTGGTGCTGGGGTTGGTCGATACCATGACGGCTGCCAGCGCCGAGCGGGCGGCGCTCGGCGCCGGCGCGATCGTCACGGAGGTCCTCGCCTGGAACGACGCCGAGGACGAGACCGCCCGTCTCCAACGGCTGCGCCGCTGCCGACCGGACATGGTTCTTTTAGCGGGCGGCACCGACGGAGGGGCCCGGACGCAGGTCGCGGCGCTCGCGGAGTTATTGGCCGCGGCCGATCTGCAGCCGCGCTACGGCGATGGTCCGTTGCCGGTCGTGTTCGCGGGCAACTGCGAGGCGGCGCCGGCCGTGGTCACGGCGCTCGCCGGGAAGGCTGAGGTCGCCGTTGCGCCCAATCTGCGCCCGGTGCTCGAAGCGGAACGCCTCGGTCCCGTCCGGCGGGTGTTGCAGGACGTCTTCCTGCGGCACGTGATGGCCCGCGCGCCCGGCTACCCCAACCTGCAGCGGCTCTGTACGGCTCCGGTCATGCCGACGCCGGCGGGTTTCGGCGAAGCCCTCTTGCTCCTGGCCGACCGGTTGGGCGGCGATGCGGTGGCGATCGATCTCGGCGGCGCGACCTGCGATGTCTTCAGCGTGCGCGCCGGCACCGTCTATCGCAGCGTGTCGGCCAATCTTGGTCTGAGCTTCAGCCTGGGCGCGGTCTGCCAGCGTGCGGGCTGGGACCAGGTGGCGCGCTGGTTGCCGCTGGCGATGACGCCGGACGATCTGTGCGACCGGGTGCGCAACAAGATGATCCGGCCGACGACGTTGCCGCAGACTCCGGAGGACCTGCTGCTCGAGCAGGCCGCGGCCCGCGAAGCCGTGCGACTGGCGTTGAGCGACCATGAACGCGCCCTGCAACCGGTGCGCAGCGGCCGCGACGGTCCGACGGGAGTCGACGCCCTCGGCGCGGAGGCGGCGCCGCCGGCGGGGATCGCGTGGCCCGAAGTGCGGCTGTTGCTCGGGTCCGGCGGTCCGCTGGCGCACGCCCCGGATCGTAGCCAGGCCGCCGCCATCCTGATCGACGCGTGCCGGCCGGAGGGTCTGACCGAATTGGCGGTCGACTCGGTCTTCGTGCTGCCGCATCTGGGGGCGTTGCGCCAAGTCGACCCGGCGGCGGCCGCCGCCGTGCTCGATGCCGACGCCCTGGTTCCGTTGGGCGCCTGCCTGGCGCCGGTGGGACCGCGGTCGATTGCGGCGGGCCAGCCGCTGGCGGACGTGATGTGCCGCGATACCGGCGCCGCTGCGTCTACGCGCACGTTGCGCGGGGGCGATCTGATTCGCGTGCCGCTGGCGCCCGACCAGACTTGCCACCTGGAGGTGCAGCCGTATCCGGGTTGGGATTTCGGCGCCGGCGCGGGCCGACCGATGCAGGCCATCGTCCGTGGCGGCGCCGTGGGATTGGTCCTGGACGGACGCGGGCGCGAACTACCCTGGCCGGCGGCGGAGTTGGCGCGGCGCACGCTCGTCGGGTCGTGGCTGCGGACGTTGGACGCGTTGCCGCAGGGGGTGCCGGCGTGAGCGTCGGTCGGGCCGGACCGTTTCTCGAGGTACAGGCGCTGCTGCAGCGGCGGCGGCTATTGCCCGCGGCCGGCGAGGTCCTGCTGGAGATCGGCGACCGTGTCGAGCACGACACGGTGGTTGCGCGCGCGGCCGGTCGCGGTCTATTGCAAACCGTCAACGCCGCGAAGATCCTGGACGTGCTGCCGGCCGAGGTGCCGGGATCGCTCGTGCGGCCGGTGGGCGCGGCGGTTGTCGCGGGGGAACCGCTGGCTCGCACCCGCGGAATCTGGGGCATGTTCCGCTCGATCTGCCGGGCGCCGGTATCAGGCACCGTCGTGGCGGTGTCGGGGCATACCGGCCGCATCCTGCTGGAAGAGCCGGGGGCGGCGTTGGAGATCCAGGCGTTTCTGCCGGGCGTTGTCACCGAGATCGTGCCCGAACGCGGCGTGACCGTCGCCGGCGTCGCCGCCCGTGTGGCCGGCG
>JAQULN010000446.1 GCA_028718575.1 Candidatus Krumholzibacteriia bacterium
CCCGCTGCGTGGTTATAGATCAGGTACTTCTGGAAGTCCTTGGTCTGGGTGTCGTCCAGGACCACGTTGACCAGCTCGCCGATCCCTGTGTTGACGCCGTACATGATTTCTTTTTGCGCGATCTTGCGTTCGAGAAGAGCACGGCACGTCTTGATTCGTTCGAGCGCCTGCGGTGCGAGCTGCACCTTCTCGCCGTCGCGTGCGACGCTGACGAGTTTGTCGCAGGTCAGGTTGGTTCCGTCGAGGACGATCGTCATAGCGGACTCCCTTGGTCGTCAGGACAGGTCGTGGCAGGGGGCGTCGCGCTTCCCTGCGGGCGGACGGTTTGACCCCCTCGAATGTATGCTCCGGGGGGGGCGCCGCGCCAGTTCGCCATTTTCTGGCTGGCGGAGTCAAGATCTGTTACCATCGGACCGCGGCGTGCTCGGGAACGCGCTTGCCGCGAGCGCCCGCGGCCGTCTCTCAGATTCCGAGTTCAAAGCGCCGCGTGAGTATCCGCGGCGTCGTGGGGGCCGACGAAGAATGACCGGCAACAACATCATCCCGTTTCCCGGCCAACCTCCCTGCGGCGCACTGGTCCTGCACGTCGAGCTGGTCTTGATGCCCTATCCCATCTGGCGCCGGCTGCGGCTCAGCGATCGCGCGACATTCTGGGATCTGCATGCCGCGATTCAGGATGCAATGGGGTGGAGCCATCGCCGGCGCCATCTTTTCACGGCGGATCATCCGGTGACCGGCGATCGCTTGCACCTTGGTATCCCGGCGCCGGAGACCTTCTACGCTCGCCAGGAGGTGGTGGCGAGTTGGGAGGTCAAGCTGGTCGAGGTCCTGCGGCTCGATCGGCCGCCCTTCCTGTACACCCATCACTTGGGCGAACAATGGCAGCACGAGGTGACGCTGGAACGCATCGAGAGCGCTGACGCCGCCGGCCCGGTCCCGGTTTGCCTTGACGGTGCCGGCGCGTGCCCGCCGGAGGGTTGCGGCGGCGCCGAAGTGTTCAACAGACTGCTGGCCGGCGATCGCTCGGAGCTGCCGCCCGGTTTCGATCCGGCGGCGTTCGCCGCTGCCGCCGTGCGATTCTGTGATCCCGGACTTCTGTGGCAGGAGTATTTTCGGACCCGTTGACGCGATCGCCGTGCCGGTCCGGTGTCTCAGCCGCGGCCGCGCCCGCGGGTTCGTACGCGCGGCGACGAGCGACGCGACGGTCTCTGTGAGCGATGCTGGCTGCGGTGCGAGGACGCGCGCGACGATGGGGCGGGAGCCGGCGCTCCCGGCGGCAGCGCCGGCGGCGTGCCGTGGCCGATCGCCTGGACCATCTGCGCGAGCCCCTCGAAAAGTGGCGGCAATTCGCGGCACCAACGGCTGATTTGAGGTTCCGCCAGAACGAGCGGGTGCCCGAGCGTGAGCAGATCCTCCAACGGAGGTTCGCGGTCGAGCCGCGGATACGTCGCGCCGCCGACTCCCCAGTGGCCGACGAGACGATCAGCGAGGGCCAGCACACAGCCGCCGCCAGCGGGATGCTCGCCGTGGTGGGTCGCCATGGCCACGACCAGGTCGTCGGGCAGCGACCACGTGGCCGCCACGGCAGCCGAGCCCATGGCGTGGTCGAAGCCTGCCAGCGCGATCTCCTCGGCCACGGTGATCTCGCGCGGTCCTTTGGCCCGCGGCAGGCGCTCGTCCAAGAGCAACTTGCCGACGTCGTGCAACAGACCGGCGACCTGCGCCGACTCGGCGCCGAGCGGCGCCCGCGTCCCGAGCAATTCGACCAGGTGCTTGGCGGCCAGACCGACAGCCAGTCCGTGCAGCCAGAATCCGTTGCCAAGGTAGCGATAGCAGTGCAGCCGGCGCTGCAGCAGATCCCGCGTGCACGCGGCATAGACCAGGCGCGTGACCGTACCCAAGCCCAACACGACGCAGGCCTCGGCGATCGAGACAACCGGCCGGTTGAGCTTACAGAAGCCGCTGTTGGCCTGACGCAGCACCCAGCCGTGCAGGACGGGGTCCAGCGACAACGCGGCGGCGATATCGACCGTGGAGGCGGTGTCGCGCCCGACGTGCTGCAGGAACTGCTCGACGACGCAGGACAAGCGGGGCAGCGACGCGATCTGCGGCGCGAGCTCCCGCGTAAGCCGGCAAACGGCGGCCGGATCGAACGGCTGCGGATCTGAGCGAACAGATGGGGGCGATAATTGGGTCATGGGCCGTCTCCGCAAGAGTTCTCGATCCAGGGATCGGCACCGATGCGGCGGGGCTTGACTCGGATGATCAACGAACGGTCGCCGGTTGGGCCGGCGCCGGGCGGCCAGGGCCACGTCTAAGGCTTGCCGTCGGCGTGTTTTGGCGGCAAAATGCGTGCTGAATCGGCTGGTCGGCGACGAAGGAGTGTGTCGATGCCGGGGTACGAATTCGGTCTCGGTCTGGTGCTGGGAGCCGGCACACTCTGGCTGCTGGGTCGGCGCTCGCGCTGGTTCAACCGGTTCGCCGGGAACCCCGCCGAGACTCATGAAGTCGAGGAAGAGCGGGATCGCCTGTTCAACCTGTCGATCGATCTGTTGGCGATCGGAGATCTCAATGGCAGGTTGCGGCAGGTCAATCCGGCCTGGGTACGGACCCTGCGCTGGTCGCGCGACGATATCATGGCCCGTCGCTTTCCGGAGTTGGTTCACCCGGACGACTTGGCGGCAGCGGAGTGCGCGCTGGGCGAATTACAGGCCGGTTCGCCGGTGGAGGATCTCGAATTGCGGACGCGATGTCGTGACGGCTCCTACCGCTGGATAGCCTGGGGTTCGTTCCCGCTG
>JAQULN010000447.1 GCA_028718575.1 Candidatus Krumholzibacteriia bacterium
CTTCCGATCTAAGCCGTAGAACAACAGGCGATCGTCAGCGTTGAACTCGCCGTCGCCGCCGTCTTCGACCCGGATCGCGACCTCGGTCAGGCCGACTCGCTCGGGGTAGACATCGTCGGCGATCTCGGGATTATCAGCCAATTCGAGGCCGCCCCCCTTGAACAGGCGCAGCTTCGCCGGATCGATCTGCGTGAGATTCAAGCCGAGCAAGGCGAGTTCCTGGCCGCTGAGCGCGTAGATGCCCGTCGCGGTCACTTCGAGGCGTACCCAGTTCGCCGTCAAGGCGAAGGCTTCGGTGATCCTGGTCTTGGCGCGGGCCGGCGCCCGCACGATCGACCAGGTCCGCAATTGTCGAAAGAGATCCGGATTGACGACCGCGGGGGGAATCGTTTCCGCGGCGGCGCGGCGCACCGCCACCGGGTCGGACTCTGCCCGGCCCAGTTCCGACGGCGCCGGTTGGCGGACCTCGAGCACCAGATCCGCGAGAATGCCTCCCCCGGCTTCCGGGAAAACTGCGGCGGGCGCGAGCGGCACGCCCCGGTACACGGTCGGAGCCGACACCGTGACGACTGGCGCCGACGAATCGTCCGGCTCACGGTGCCATTGCACCGCTACGACTCGCCAGGTCGGCTCGGCGCGCTCGGCGACGGCGATCTGAAGGTGGTGGACCGGGTCGATCCGGTACACCTCGCCCGTCTCGCGGTCCAGGTCCTGCGTGGGGATGCCAGACCACTCCAAGTCGGCGGCGGTTTGCCAGTCCTGTGGCGCGGTCAAGACTCCAAAGGAAATGCGAACGACAGTGCGCTCGGCGTCGGCAACCTGCACCGTGGTCACGGGCGGCGCCATCACCGCCGAGGGCCGCGCGGAGTTCGCCGCTGCCGTCGCGGTAAGCAAGCCCCAGACGTGCGCCAATACAACAAGAAGAGCAAACGTGTTCGCCGGATGGTGGAGAATCCTAGCGCCCATCGGTACCCTCCTGCGTCAGGGGCTCGGCTTCTTCGATCAACATGATGGGGATATCGTCTTCGACCCGATAGCGCAATCTGCACGCGGGGCAATCGAGATGCGAGTGCTCCGGACCCGGAACGACGGCGCCTTTACAGCGGGGACAGGCGAGGATCTCCAGCAGTTTCGGGTCGAGCATATCCGCCTCCTGGCAGAGGACCGTTTGCCGTTTTCGCCCGTTCCGCACCCGGTTGCGCCGCACCGGGACTTCGCGGCAACATTAATCAAGAGCCGGGGCAGGCGACATAGAGAAAATAAAAAATCGTCGCCCCAGGGGTCACGGGCCGGCGGAAGAGTGGATCCTCGCAGTGGCTGGCAGCGAAAATCATACCAAAATTCGCGTTCGCTGTCAACGACCTTCGGTCCATTCGCCCATCCCCAGAAACTTCGCCAGACGTTCACTCCGCAAGGTCGCCGCGTCCTTCCCCGTCAACTCCGCCAGCGCGTCGAGCAGCTGCGCCTTCACCGCCAGGGCGACGCCGGCGTGATCGCGGTGCGCACCGCCCACCGGTTCCTCGATGACGCCGTCGACGAGGCGGCGCAAGTGAGCGTCGCCCGCGGTCAACTTCATCGCGCGGGCGGCCTCCGGTGCCTTGCCCGCATCGCGCCAGAGAATGGCCGCGCAACCCTCGGGGCTGATCACGCTGTAGACGGCGTTCTCGAGCATGTAGACCCGATCCGCCACGCCGAGTGCCAAGGCGCCGCCCGAACCGCCTTCGCCGGTGATGACCGCCACCGTCGGCACACGCAGCGCCGCCATCTCGCGCAGGTTGCGGGCGATGGCCTCGGCCTGGCCGCGTTCCTCCGCGCCAAGACCGGGATACGCCCCGGGTGTGTCGATCAAGGTGATCACCGGCCGCCCGAACCGCTCGCCAAGCTGCATCAGGCGTAGTGCCTTGCGGTATCCCTCGGGATGGGCCATGCCGAAATTCCGCTGCAAATTGCTGCGGGTATCGCGGCCTTTTTGATGCCCGACGACCAGCACCGGCCTCCCGTCGAGGCGGGCCAGGCCGCCGACGATCGCCGGATCATCGCGGAACTGCCGGTCTCCGTGCAGAGGCTGGAAATCACTGAACAATCGCTCGATGAAGTCCAGCGTGGTGGGCCGCCGGCCGTGCCGCGCTAGCTGCACCCGCTGCCATGGATCGAGGCTGCTGAAGATCTCACGGCTGAGACGGGCGGCTTTGCGCCGCAAATCCGCGACCTCGCCCGCCGCGTCGACGCCGCTGACGGCCGCCGACGCTTCGAGCGTACGGATGCGCTCTTCCAACTCCACGATGGGCCGCTCGAAATCCAACCAGGGTCCTCTGGGAACATCCGCCATCTCGCCTCATTCCGTCGCGAGCCCGGTTGCTTCAGGCAGCCCGCCGACGATGCGTCAACCTGCTTGCCAGGACGCGTGTTCTCAGATTGGTCCGGCACGCATCACCCGGTTTGGCGGTCGACCTGGCCGGGCGCCCCGCCCGCGGTCTCCACGATACCAGCAACCGGGGCATCTCGCCTGCCGGCCGCCATGGCCCGGCTTCCGGGCGCTGCGAATCCGTTGGCGCCGTTCCAGCCGCCGCGCTGCGGCGGCGCTGGCAGTTTGACATCGAGCCGGATGCCCCGCAAACCCTCCACGCCGCGCAGCGCCCGCATGCTGGCTCGCGTCAGAGCCATCCGGCGACCGCATTGCAGCAACCACCGCCGCCCGCTGCGCTGCGCGTCGATCAAGACCGGTAGCGGCAGAGCCAACGGTTCGCTGCCGCCCGCGGCGGTGTCGCCGCGCGACTCCGTCTC
>JAQULN010000448.1 GCA_028718575.1 Candidatus Krumholzibacteriia bacterium
AAGAGTCTCGGCCTGCGCATGGAAAAGGCCCAGGACAACTGCCTGAAGCTCGCCCGCTTCCTCGAGGGCCATCCCCAGATCGCCTGGGTGCGCTATCCGTGGCTGGAAAGCCACCCGCAGCACGATCTCGCGCGCCGGCAGATGCGCGGCGGCGGCGCGGTGATGAGCTTCGGCGTCAAGGGCGGCCTCGCCGCGGGCAAGCAGCTCATGAACAACCTGGAGATCCCCGCCCTTGCCGTGAGCCTCGGCGGCATCGAGACATTGATCGAACATCCGGCAAGCATGACCCACGCCGGCATGCCCGAGTCCGAACGCAAGCGAGCCGACATCACCGACGACCTCGTGCGCATCGCCGTCGGTTGCGAGGATTACGCGGACCTCGAGGCCGACCTGGCCCGGGTCCTCGCCGCCATCGGAGGGGCATGAACGAGCAGTGGATCCGCGCCGACCGGATCATGTCGTCCTGGGACGATATGGGCTGGGAGGTCGACTACACCGCGCACCCTTTGTTGGATCCGGCGTTCATGGACAAGCCATCGCGGCTGCGCCGCTTCTTGCAGTTGACGCACCAGCGCATCGTCGCGGATGACCGCGCCTACCAGCGCGAAGCCGCCCGCCTGGTGCGTCCGCTCCGCGACGCGGCCGGCGAGATTCCGCCCTGCGCCGACGATGTGTTCATCGTTTCCGAGTTTCTCAACGAGGCCGAGGTCTACCTGCAGTCGGCGATCGCGCTGCTGGCCGAACACGCCCGACCGGCGGCGCAGCCCCTGCCCGAAGTGGCGGCCGCCAACGACTTGCGTGCCTTGACGGGTCTGGCCTGCACGGGCGAGGATCGCCGTCTGCGCTTCGAGGCGTTGCGCAAGATCCACCTGGCCAACCTGCTGTTGGACATCGACCACTCACGGCACGTGCAGGATGGTCCCCTGCACCTGGCCTACTTCCAGGATCTGCTGGAACGCGCTCTGTGGTGCTACAAGACCCACGCCTATCCGGTCAGCATCGGCTTTCACATCGATCAGGACGGCGAGACCATTCGCTATACGACCAAGCCCGCCGCCGGCGACCAGGTCTGGCACTTCGACTCAGCGTTCCTGGAGAGTCCCGGACCGGTGCGCCCGATCGCCCTCGATGTGCTTTACCACAGTTGCCGCTTCAAACGCTCAGTGGACAAGGTCAGCTTCGAGGTGGTCGATGGCCGGTTCCGCGTCCTGGAGCAGGTGCGGTGGCAGGACATGCGGCAACACCGCAGCGGGTCGATCCTCTCGAAGATGCTGCGCAAGGGTATCAACAACCCCGACCAGATCGGCGACATTCTCGGCGCGATGTTCATCGTCCACGATGAAGACGCCCTGGACGATCTGATCACGCTTCTGGACCGCGGCATCGGCAACCCCTTCGGCTGGCGCAACGTCACCGACACCCTGGGTCCGGAGCCCGCCGGTCCGCGCCTGAATCGACACAGCGGCAAAGGATTCCGCGTGTTCAAGGGCGATATGGATATCTTGATCCCGGGCCGTTACCCGGGCCAGGCCCCCTATCGATTCACCGTGGAGATCCAGATCCACACGCTGGAGAGCTTCCTGCGGACGGTGTGCGGTTCCCACCACGCCAATCACCTGGCCCTGAAGCTACGGCAGTTCTTGATGGGCCTGGTGCCGGTGCTGTTTCCCGCCGCGATCTACGGCAAGGACTGGCTGCAGCGCCATTGATCCGAATCAGGCCAAGGTCACCGTGCGCGGGCCGAGGGCGAGCCGCGCCACAGCCACGGCGTGGCGCCGATCACTGTCCGTCGCCGCCGGAACAGCGCCGTCGTCGATCGAAGCCAGGTCGTCCGGCGCCGCCTGCCGCACGGCGACCACGACGCGGCCACCCGTCTGGCGGCCGTCGCGCAAGACGTGGCGCAGGCGCACCAGGTGTTCCACCCGCTCGGGAAACGTTTCCAGGTGCCCGATCAGCATCTGCTGCGGCACCGCAAGACCGGCCCGCAGCGCGCCCGCGAGCAGGCGCAGGTGCTGCTCGAGATCCGGCTGCCAGTTGAAGAGTTGCCAGAGGCGGGGACCCAGAAGTCGCGGCGCGGCCAGCGTACCGAACAGAGGATCGCCAGCGGGAACGGCGGGTAACTGCGGGGCGACCTCGATGCTGGCGGCCGCGGCTTCCAGGTCGGCCAGCGTCGCCTCCTCGCTCACCAGGAGCAGCTCACCGCTTTCGAGTTCGCGGCCGGCCGCCTCGACAAGCAGTTGCGCGGCCAGTTCGCTCGTCACCGGCGCCTGTTCTCGGTCGGGTGCCGCCTGGAAACGGTCCCAGGGCGCAAGCGCCGGCCGGCGGGCAAGCAATGCCAGGTACCGGTCGCGCGGCATGGGCATCTCGCCGGTGGGATCGTCCGGGCGCATGGCCGTCCTTTCGCGATAACGGTGGGACGTTGCGGCCGCTCTACCGGCGACGTCGCTGCCGACACGATAGCGGCTGCGGATCAGCCCCGCTCGTGGCGCCGCCAGGCCGCCCGTTTGCAGGGCTCGACCCAGAAGCGGTGCAGGGCGCGCCCGGCGCGATCATGCCAGCGGCGAAATTCGCGGCCCGGATCAGCGCGCAACCGCGCGGCGTCGGCGGCGAGGTCCCCTGCGTACGCCGCCTCGTACCGGGGCCAGAGCACGTCGCGCACGCAGTCGTAAAGGGGAAACTCCGCGGCGTACATCGCGCGCAGTTGCCCGCGCCGCTCGGGATCGGCCAGGAGCGAGCGCGCCAGGTCGTTGCGCTCGGCGGTGTTGCGCCG
>JAQULN010000449.1 GCA_028718575.1 Candidatus Krumholzibacteriia bacterium
AATTCGGCAATGTGATATCCAGGGCGAAGTAACTCGCTCCGCCCTGGCGGCCGCCGCCCAGGAGCACCGTCTTCCAGGCGCCGCCGATCTTGCAGTCGCGCACCGACGCCGTCAGGTCCACGGTATACGTATGGCAATACGCCGTATCGGCGATCGCGGCGAGCTTGGGCAGCGCGAACTCCGGAATGAACGCCCAGGCTTCCTGGCCCGTGTCGGCGTAGAACGCGTGCATCATGCCGTCATTGGCGCCGACGTAGACCATCTTGGCGCGGGTCGCGTGGGCGGTCATGAACGTCTGATAGCTCGGGTCCGTGGAGAAGTTCGACGGCGCGCCGACCACGACCGGCGTCGAGTGGATGATGTCGCCGAGTTTCCAATTGTTGCGATTGCGCAGCGAACCGGCATCCTCGCCGCGCACCCATTGGATGAGTGTTGCGGCTTCGGCCGGGTCCGACGCCCCGAGATAAGGCTGCAGGACCGTTGCGTGGCCTTCAGTGAACGACATCATGCTGCCGCCCAATCCGGCGGTGATGGTACGCGTGGACGCGGCGCGTTGCATGAGAAGATAACCCGCCTCCCAGAGCGGCGTATCGCCGTTGGTGTAGGGCAGGGCGAACGCCTCGAGATACCCGTGCCAGGTGCCCGGCATGAACTTGCCGCGATACAGGCGCTCCTCGTCGCCGCGCTCGGTAGAAACCACGGCCACGGCCGCGCCGGACGAGAGACGGTTGATGATGTCGAGCATCACCAGCTCGAGGCTCGTCCAGAGTTCGACGGCGTTGCTGGCGGACATGTAGAGACCGCCGCCCTTCTGCGCGGCCAACATCAGCAACTCGAAATCGATATTGAAGCCGATGGTGTAGGTAATCACGTTCTGCACGTCGTAGAGGTCCGCTCGCAGATCGTTGTTATACATCCAGTAGGCGATATCGTCGAAGTGATGGCTGCAATCATTGCTGTTGGCGTCGGGCGAGCCGATGCTGGCGCAGTTGCCCGGATCCAGGCCGTCGCCGTCGGCGTCGACGAGATAGGCGCTGATACTCCGGTCTTTGGTCGGGAAGCCGTCGGTGACCACGACGATGAAATTCTTCTGGCAGTGCGCGGTGATCGGCGCGGCCGCGTCGGTGCGTTTGTAGTAATTGAGGATGGTCTGCATCGTTTCGGCAAGCGGCGTCCAGGCCGTCGCCTGGATGCTGCGAATGGTGCTGATCAGCGTCGCCTTGTCGGCGCCGCACTGGGCGATCACGTTGCCGCCGGTCTCCCCGTTGAAGACGGTCACGCCGAAGCGCACCCGCTCGGTGCGGTCGACGATGTCCGCCACCACATCGTGGGCGACGTTGATCAAGGTCAGCTGCGGCAAACTCGCGCGCTGCTCGTCGGTGGCGTGGTAAAAGATCCAGTTCAGATAGTTGCCGCGGTAGCGCCCCTGCTGGCCGTAGCTGCGCACCAGCGGCGCGGTCGGCGTGTATTGGTTGGCGCCGCTCGGGCGGCTGGGGATATTGCGCGGGGCGTACATGCCGCTCGAATTGATGTAGTACGTCGAATTTTCACCGAACGGCCCGACCCAGGTAATGGTGTAGTCGTAGTCCGGGTGGAAGACCGCTTCGTTCATCGAGCCGCTATTGTCGAAAAGAATCATCACATTCGCTTCGACCGTGCCTTCCTGCACGAACAGCGGCACCTCGCATCCGGTCTGCGCCGCGGCATTCGAGGCTGCCGCGAAACCGGCCGCCACGAGCGCCAGCACCTGCCATATCGTCGTCTTGCGGGTTCGCATCAGTATCCCTCCCGGAAGAGCCGGCTGGCTATCATCTGCGCGTCGCTGCGACCGCCGGCGGCGGCCCGGCCGCTGCTGGAAATCCGGTAGTTGTAGTCGCGGAACATCGTCGGATCCCAGCCGTCGCGATGCGTCCAGTTGATATAGAAGCACGCGTAGCTGAACGTCTGGTCGCCTTGTAAGGCCTCGTTATTACGGCTTTCGACCAGGTTGTTGCCGGCGTCGAGGATCGCCGGCGGGCTGTCGCACATGCGCAGGAAGTAGATGGCGGCCTCGCCGCCCGCGTCGGCCGAGAACCCCGCCGTCGTGTAGACCGACTCGGCGAAGCTGGTCCGGCGCTCGGTAGTCGACAGGATGACCGCAGCGACGGCGATCAGGCTCAGCACCAGGATGATCAGCAAACTGGTCACCAGCGCGAACCCTTCGCGGTCGGGGCGACTGAATCGGCGGTCGATCATCGCGTCTCCTTTACGGGAAGTCGGGGCAGTTCTGCACGATGATGCGGTTTTCGTAGCTCACCGTCTCGCCGTTGCGAAGCTGGCCGTCGATGGCCACGTCCACGAACCGGACGCGCGCGCGATCGGCCGAGCTGAGCGGCGTGCCGGCCAGCGGTGCGCCGCTCTTGTCGAAATAGCGGAATTGCACGAGTTGCAGGTCGCGCAGGATCGTCTGCGTGCCCGCGGCCGTCTGGCGGAGTAGTTCTCCCAGGGCGGGATCGTACCAATAAAGGATGTCCTCGTCCGGGGCGAGACCGAGGGTCGAGCCGTCGCCGTCCAGATCCATGCGGCACTGCAGCCGTAGGTCGTCGGCGACCGCGATCCCCTCGAAGCCCGCGTCGCCGATGTCGCACCCCGCGCTGCGGATCTCGCGCGTCAACAACGAGAACGTTGCCCGCAGCGACTGCTGGCAGATGGCGCGGTCGCTGGTCGCGGCATAGGTGCGCCGCGAGCCGGTCAGAAACCCGCAGATGACGGTACCGACGACC
>JAQULN010000450.1 GCA_028718575.1 Candidatus Krumholzibacteriia bacterium
ATTGCTTGAGCCGATCGGCAACATTCCACCGAGAGAGTTTGAGGAGGCGTGGTATACTCGTCAGGCAGGCGCGGCCACTGAGGCCGTACTCACATGAAACAGTCTCCGGAAGAGCCGGGGCGGTTCAGTCATATTCATAAATTGTAAATCAGTTAGATTGCGCTAGAATAGTATCGCAGACTATACGGACGGACGCGGTGTTCTTCGGAACGCTGACTCTGTTGGTATTTGCTTGGAAGACAATTGCGTCAATGCTCTCCGGATTCGCCAGTGCCAGCAACCTGCCGCGGGCCGCGAGCTGTTCATCGACGCGACCGTTGCGGCCGCGAAAGAAACTGCACGCGGGAACCCCCAGCACGGCGGCTTCGCGAGTCATGGTGCCGCCGCCGCCGATCACCAGGTCCATCGCGGCGACGAGGCTCGGACCGTCGTACACCTTTTGCGGCACGATCACACGCGGCAAATCATACTGGCCGAGCAATGCGGTCTGTCCGGGATATCTGGCCAGGTAAACGAGGTCGAGATCGGCGCGGCCGGCGAGGCGGGCCAAGATGGCGTGCAAAATCACCTCCGCTTCGGGATTGTGGTAATGCGCGTCCGTGGCGGGCGGCCGTAACAGCACTTTGACCGCGTCGTGGCGCAATCCGAGATCGGCCGCCACCGCCTGCGGCGCCAACGGGGCGTCGGCCAGGTACAACTCTTCCTTGAATCCCGGGTAACCGACCACGCGGCGGGTGTCGATCCCGGCCGCCCGGCAGCGCTCCTCACCGATGGCGTCCGGCAGCAGGATCGTCCGGCAGCAGCGATTGAAAAGACGCGGATCGACCCACTCGTAATCATACATCGTCACGCTCGGGATCCCAAGCAGGCGACTGGCCAGCGGCAGCGCCCGCGAGCCGTGGCCGAAGCTCACCGCGCAGCCGCAATTCCGCATGGCGGCGGCCAGCGCCGCGGCGCGTCCCAGCGTGCCGCGCACTTTGTTCCACATGCCTTTGCCGTAGACGCCGCCGACCTTGCGGTAGGGCAAGCCGTAGAGGTCGAGCAACTCGCAGGTCCGCGTGCGGTCGCGAGCGGTGAAGATCACCGTGTGTCCGCGACGCACCAGCTCGCGGACGAGCGGCTTCATGATCAGCACATGCGGGCCGTTGTCCGCGTCGAACCAAATCTTCACGCCGAACGCTCCTCGTGGGCGATGCAGGCGCAGATCGCGTTGAGCATCCAGGCCTGGGACCAGCGCAGGAAGATCGCGCGGTGGGCGGCGATACGGCTGCGTTGATGAAGGAAGCCATGTCGCGCAGGGTCGTAGAGTCGCGCAACGCCGATCTCCAGGACGCGGCGAGCGCAAGTCGGCAGCTCCGGGTCGAAATCGCTCAGCGCGAGCAGCGTCAGCGCGGACTGGGCGACGGTGTGGCTGTCGAGCGTTCCGGGACGATCGGCGTAGTAATAGGGCGTGGCATCGGCACCGAAGCAGTGCTCCCGATAGAAGGCGAGCCCCCGCTCGAGGGGTTCCCGCCAGCGCCGGGGCTCGCCCAGCAAACCGGCGATCGCGGCGATCGTCTCGAGAACGAACCCGGTGTGCAGGTTGTCGATCCATTGCCAGTGATCGGCCTCGCCGTAGACCCAGCCGCCGTCCGGTTGCTGGCGCGCGATCACGTAGGCCACGGCGCGGTCTGCTTCTTCGCTCAGCGCCCGGGCCGTGCCGGCATCGGCAATCAGCGCGGCCCGGGCCAGAATCTTGGCCGCGAAAAGACTGGCGTTGAAGACCCGGGAGCGATCGTACGGCGAGTAGCTGAAGCACACTCCCGTCGCATCCTCGTGGCGGTGCAAGTGCCCTTGGACGAAGCCGGCGGCAGCGCGCGCCACGGCCGCCGCCGCGGCGTGACCGCAGGCGGCGAACGCGTCGACCACAAAGGCGGTCACGACCACGGTCGGCGAAAACGGAGGCTGGTGAAATGCCCTCGCCTGCCAGGGGAAATCATAGCCCCAACCGGCGGCAGCCGGCGCCTTCTCGGCGAACGTGGTGGCAAGCCCCGGCCACGGGCGCCGGCCCGGGAACACCGCTGTGCCATCAGGGTGCGAAGCCAGCGCGGCGAGCGAATAGGCGAGTTGGCGCCGATCCTCCGGCCACGCCAGGCGCGGCAGGCGCGAGCTGGCCAGCAACAGCAGTGCAAGACCCTTCGGATTCAGGCCCGGCGTGATGCCCAACCAAGGCCGCAAATCGAGCGGGCAGCGTTTGACGCCCTGGATCACCGCCAATCGCAGCATGCGCGACCGTTCGAGCAGCGGCGCCAGGCGGCGGCTCTTCAGGCCATCGTACGGGTCGAAGCCGCGGAAACCCGCTTCTTTGCATTGGCGCCAGACGTCGGCGGCCACGGTGTAGAGGTTGTGCCTGTCATCAGGGGCGGTTGTGATCATACGCCGTCCAGCAGCGACTCCGCATTGACGGTCCGCGGCCGGCCGGTGCGCAGGCTTTCGACCGCTGCCAGCGTGGCGAGCGTCGTGGCGAGCTGGCTCGCGGTGGAGATCGCGGGAACACCGCTGCGGACCGCAGCCAGGAAGGCGGCCACTTCCTGGTCCTGGCCCTTGCCGCTGCAGCGCACTTGATGAGTGCGGCGGCCGTATAGCCGCACGGCTCCGAAGTTGTCGATGACCGCGCTGCGACCACGACCCATGATCTGCAGTTCTTCCTTGGGCATGCTCTTGCCGCCGTGCGCGCAGTAGAGAATGGTGCCTGCCGAGCCATCGCCGAAGCGCAGCGTC
>JAQULN010000451.1 GCA_028718575.1 Candidatus Krumholzibacteriia bacterium
GCCTCCTAATAAGCGAGGGTTTCGCGCATGGCCCGCACGATGCGCGGGACGGGCGCGATGTAGTTCTTCTCGCGCCCGAAGTAGGGCGTCACGACGTCGTAACCGGCCAGGCGTTTGACGGGCGCCTCCAAGTAGAGCAGCGCGTCGTCGTTGATCCGGGCGATGATCTCGCTGGCGACGGAGTAACTGCGCGGCGCCTCCTGGACGATCACGCAGCGGCCGGTCTTGCGCACCGAGGCGCAGATCGTGGCGGAGTCGAGCGGACTGATGGTCAACAGGTCGATGATTTCCAAGCTCGGCCCGTCCGCCGTCTTGATCTCTTCGGCGGCCTTCAGCAAGGGCCGCATCATCGCGCCCCAGCCGACGACCGTCAGATCGTCGCCGGCCTGGACTACCTGCGCTTGGCCGAGCGGTTGGACTTCCTCTGCTTCGGGCACCTCCTCGCGGAAGCTGCGGTAGCTGTGTTTTGGCTCCATGAAGATCACGGGGTCGGGGTCCCGGATCGCTGACAACAAGAGCGCGCGGGCGTTACGCGGCCCGCTGGGCATGACGACCTTGCCGCCGGGGACGTGCGCGTAGACCGCCTCGCGGCTCTCGCTGTGGTGCTCCAGTGCGCGCACGCCGCCTCCGTAGGGCATGCGCACGACGAGCGGGCACGTGTGCTGGCCTTGCGTGCGGCTGCGGTAGCGTGTGGCGTTGCCCTCCCACTGATGAAACATCAGATAGCTGAAACCGGAGAACTGCATTTCCGCGACGGGCCGCAAACCAGCCAGCGCCATGCCGATCGCGGAGCCGAGGATCGCCGATTCGGCGAGCGGCGTGTCCATGACGCGCCCGGGACCGAACTGATCGAGCAGGCCGTCGGTCACTCGGAAGACGCCGCCGTCGACGCCGATGTCCTCGCCGAGGAGCACAACCCGCTCGTCCCGGGCCATCTCCTCGCGCAGTGCGAGGTTGATCGCCTGCACCATGGTGAGTTTAGGCATCGGCTTCCTCCTTGACGTGGGCCAAGAACTCCTGCCGCTGTTGGGCCAGGGCGGGGTGCATCGTGGCGAATACATGCTCGAAGGGACGATCGGGCGGCCAAGCTGCCGCCTCCTCGAAGGCTTTAACCGCGGTGTCGACCTCGGCGCGCAGTTCGGCAAGCAAGGCCTCTTCCTGCTTTTCGTTCCAGAGTTTCTTGCCGATCAGGTATTGGCGGAACCGCAGCAGCGGCTCCTTTCGCCACCACTCCTGTTCCTGTGTCTCGTCGCGGTACTTGCGCGGATCGTCAGCCGTGGTGTGCATCATCAGGCGGTACGTGACGGCTTCGATGAACGTCGGCCCCCCGCCGGCGCGGGCGCGCGCAAGCGCTTCGCTCACCGCGACATAGCAGGCGAGGGCATCGTTGCCGTCGACCTGCAGGCACGGCATGTCGTAGGCGATGCCTTTCTGGGCCAGCGTGCGGGAGTGCGTCTGCTTCTCCCGCGGCACGGAGATCGCCCATTGGTTGTTCTGGCTGACGAAAACGACCGGTGCCTGCCAGACCGCGGCAAAGTTCAGGCCTTCGTGGAAATCTCCCTCGCTCGTGGCACCGTCGCCCATGAAGCAGACGACAGCGGCGTCTTCGCCTCGATGCTTGGCGGCGTAACCCAAGCCCGCAGCGTGCGGTACCTGGCTGCCGACAATGATGGTCAAGGGCAGCATGCGGCGGCCTACCTCCGGCGGCAGCACGTTGCCTTCCTCCCAGCCGTTATGGAAATGCAGGGTGTTGACCATGGGTTCGCCGCGCATAAGGCGGCCGCCGAGTTCGCGGAACGAGCCGATGAACCAGTCGTCCGGCCGCATCGCCAGCGCCGCGGCCGTGCTCACCGCCTCCTGGCCGATGCAGGGGCCGAAGGTGCCGATCCGGCCTTGCCGTTGCAGCTTCAGCATGCGCTGGTCGAGCTCGCGGGCGCGTGACATGCCACGGTAGAGGCGCAACAACTCTTCCGGCTCCAGCGCCGGCTCCAGCGCCGCGTCGACGCGGCCGTCTTCGTCGAGCACCTGTAGGGATTCGATCGTGAACTCGGCGAGGGTCTGCCTGGGCATAGGTCGGTCCTTTCCTGGCCGCGCGTCGACCGGCGGGGTGGGCTGGCAATCGCAAACGGGCGGCCTGCCCTCTGGCGGAGCGGACCCGGCCGTTGCGCTACATGATAGGAAGATGAAAACGCGTCGCAAATCGCTGCCGGATGTGCGACTCTTGCCGTCGTCGAAACTCGATCTACTGTTCTAGGCCGGAGACCGTTCTCGGCGCGGCGGAAGGAATGCCATGTCGACCAGAGAATTGCAGCGGCGATTGATCGAGAATCTGCGCGAGTGGCAGAAGCTGGAACACGCGCAGATTTCGTTGATCGGCGGCGTCTTGGAGAAGACCAGCAACCCGGTGCTCGCGGTCGTCATGGAGATCATCCAGCGCGACAGCCAGATGCATCTGAAGGTTCAGCAACTGTTGATCGACAGTCTCGAGTCGGAGGTCGTGACCGTCGACTCCGCGGCCGTCGAACCGATCGCGCGGCAACTGGCGTCCCATCTCGCCATGGAAGAGGAGACGCTCCGCCTCGCCCTGGACAACCTGGCGGCGCTCGCCGACGGCGAGTTCCTGGTGCAAGAGTTCCTGCTCGACTTTCTCCGCCGCGACGAAGAGAAACACCGCGATTTGCTGCAGACCCTCGCGTCCTTCGGCGGTTCGCCGGGCGCCGACGTTTGATCACCGCCGCTCG
>JAQULN010000452.1 GCA_028718575.1 Candidatus Krumholzibacteriia bacterium
GAAGCGGGCCCCCCGCGACGGCCCGCTGGGCGAAGTCGTCAAGCAGCAGCACGCGGTGGTGCTCTCGGAGATCCACGAAGAAGAAGACGCCTATCGCTCCGAGGTCCTGCTGCCGCTGCTCCAGGGCGACCGGCTGGTCGGGATCTGGAGCATTCGCCACCTCGAGCCGGGCGCCTATCGCGAGTCGGACGCGCAGCTGCTCGCGAGCCTCGCGCCGAGCCTCGCGCTCACCCTGCGCCTGCACACGCTGGTCGCCCCCCTGGTCGAGGCTTCCGAGCAGACGGCGTCCTACGTCGAGCATCTCACCGCCACCAGCGAGGAGATCCACGCCGGGTCGGAAGAGGTGACCGCCGCCACCCAGCGCGCCGAAGCCGGAGCCATCAAGGCGGCGGGGCTGGTGAACCAGGCCGAGGAGGCCATGACGGAGCTGCGCGGCAGTGCGCACGACGCGGCCGCCGCCGGGGAGGAGACACTCAAAGCCGC
Source organism: Candidatus Krumholzibacteriia bacterium (assembly GCA_028718575.1). Lineage (GTDB taxonomy): Bacteria > Krumholzibacteriota > Krumholzibacteriia > LZORAL124-64-63 > LZORAL124-64-63 > Glo-17. The sequence continues at coordinate 484 of JAQULN010000452.1, forward strand.
GCAGCAGGTCGAATCCGCTTCCCAGGCGGTGCGCGCGGCCACCAGCAAGGCGGCGACCAGGCTGCAGCGCATCGGCGAGTCGGTGGAAGCGAGCGCCCGGGAAGTCGAGCGGCTGCGCGAGGCCGCCGAGTCGGTCGGCCGCTTCGCCGAGACGATCAGCGCCGTGGCGAGCCAGACCAACATGCTGGCCCTCAACGCGACGATCGAGGCGGCGCGCGCGGGGGCGCACGGCGCCGGCTTCGCGGTCGTCGCCGACGAAGTGCGGCGGCTGGCGGAAGAGAGCGGCGCGGAGGCCGCCCGCGCGACCCGGACCACGGCGGAAACCCGCCGGGTACTCGACAACGCCGCGGGCCAGCTCGAGAAGATGCGCGCGGACCTGGCCGAGACGATCGCGGCGGCGAACAGCTGGATCGCGCAGCTCGAGACGATCGCGCGGGCGAGCGAGACGGCGCTCGAGCTTTCCGCCCGCATGATCGAGTTTCCCCGCCGCAACACGGCCCAGGCTGACAGCCTGCATGCGCTGCTGGGCGAGCTCCGTTCGACCGCCCACGGCTCGGCCGCCGAGGCGCAGGCGGTGGCCGCTGCCGCGGCCGAGCAGCTGACCGCGATTGAATCCCTTTCCAAGAGCGCGATCCAGCTGTCGGCAAGCACCGAGCGGCTGGCCCAGGCAACCCGGTTCGTTCAGTCGTAAAAGAGTCGCTTCAGAAACAGGCCAAACGGGCTCGGGGTTGCGGTTTACGGGACTCCGCGCGACTATTCTCGCGGGTTTTTCCCGACCGCCGGGCTCGTGTTCGGGGGCGGGTTGGTGTCGTTGCCGGGATGACCCTTGCGCTTGCGCATGGCAGCGGGATCGCGTCATACTCATGCGGGCGTAAGGCATCCTTCGCACAAGAGCGAATGCACGTGCAGATCCATTTTTCCGGGGAGAACATCATGAGGAAGCGTTTCGTTATGGCGGCGACCACGTTGGCGGCGGTCGTGCCCGCGCTCGCGTTCGGGCAGGCGCGTCCGGCACAGCGGCCACCGGCGCGGCCGGCGGCTCCGCCCGCTCAGCGTCCCGCTGCGCAACCAGCCCGGCCCGCGGCCTCCATGATGGCAGCGCCGCACCGTGAGGGCACCTTCGAGCTCAGCGTCGGCGCGGGCCTGATGACGCTGGACAAGCAGCTCTCGTCCAGCGCGTACGGCTTCGGCGGCTTTGGGCGCATCGGCTACAACTTCACGCCCATGCTCGGTCTCTCGGTGGGCGCCGGCGTCGGCAGCGTGAACAGCCACACCGTGATTCAGCCGTTCGCCGACCTGACGTACACGATGGATCTGAACAAGAAGATGAGCCCGTTCGTTCTGGTGGGCGCGGGCCTCACGCAGGTGAGCGCCAATGGTTCGCACATCACCAGCACCTACGGCGGTCACGTCGGCGTGGGTATTCGCTCCATGATGAACGAGAACATGGCCCTGCGCATCGAGGGCCGGATGCAGTATGACCACTTCGCCGAGATTTCGAGCGCGGCGTACAACAGCGCGGCGTCGGTCGGCCTGTCGTGGTTCATGGGCGGCAAGAAGACCGTCACCGCAGTCGCCGTGACGGCCCCCGCAGCGACGCTGGCGTATGCCGGCGCGACCACTCGCGCGAGCGCGACCGTGGAAGACCAGCACGGCCGGCCGATGACGGGCAAGCTCGTGACGTGGTCGAGCAGCAATCCGTCGGTGGCGCGCGTTGACGCCAACGGCAACGTGACCGCCGTCGGCGACGGCGCGGCCGAGATCACCGCGACGTCGGACGGCGTCCGCGGCTCGACCCGCGTCACGGTGGCGCGCACGGTCAACAGTGTGACGATGATGCCCACCACGGGCAGCATCAACGCGCTCGGCCGCACGCAGCAGTTCACCGCCTCGGGCAAGGACCAGGGCAACCAGCCCGTCGCCAACGCGATGTTCACGTGGGCGTCGAGCAACCCGGCCGTGGCGACGGTCTCCTCGACCGGTCTTGCGACCGCGGTGGGCACCGGCACGGCGACGATCACCGCGACCGCGAACGGCAAGAGCGCTTCGGCGACACTGACGGTCACGCAGGCTGTGGCCACGGTTGCCGTGACGCCCGCGATGGCCAACGTCACCGCCGGCGCGACCACGCAGCTCTCCGCCGCGGCGAGCGATGCCAACAACCGCCCGGTGAGCGGCAAGATGTTCACCTGGACGAGTGAGTCCCCGAACATCGCGACGGTCAGCACGACCGGCCTGGTGACGGGCCTCACCGCC
>JAQULN010000453.1 GCA_028718575.1 Candidatus Krumholzibacteriia bacterium
TAGGAGAAATGGTTTGGAACATCAAGATGGGCTCGCAGTAGCCATCGCTACCTGCGCCCCGAGATATACGAGTCCTCGGCAAAGGAGCCGGTATCGTGCGAATCAATCAACCGACGACACCGTGGATCGTTATCGCGAGTCTGGTAGTTCTAGCGCCCGCGGTACTCGGCAAGAACGAGACCGCCGCCAAGGCCCCTGCACGGATCATAGACGCTTCGCTCCTGTGGGCCTTCGAGCTGACCGAGCGCGAGGCGATCCAGTTCTCCGACTTCGGTTCCATGCTCAAACTCCATGGTAGCCTGTCGCAAGCCGTCCCCTGCGATGAGCACGGCGTCGTGCTCTACGACAACATCGAGCAGAAGCTGGCTCGCTTCGACGCCACGGGTCGGCGTTTGTGGGCTGTCGGTCAGGTCGGTGACGGACCCGAAGACCACCGAGCGCCTTGCGAACTGATCGGCTTGCGCGATGACCGGATCGCACTTGTTTCCATCTGGCCTCCGAGCAAGATCCTTTACTATGATCGCGACGGGCAATATCTCGACACGTGGCAGCTCAAAGGCCTGCCGGAATTCCATCGCTTCGTGTGTTCGCTGAATGGCTCTTATATTCTTGGATCCGATTTCACCGTCGACAAAAACGGAGATTCGAACTTCGAGTTCTTCATCACCGCCCTCGACGCCGCCGGGCTGCCGCGCAATCGGCAAACCGCCAAAAAGGCGACGCTCCAGCGGTACGAACCCGGCCGGGTCGTGCACGAGGAAAACCTGTGGATCATTCCGCGCATCGAGCCAGGACCGAACGGAACGCTCCTGGTGCAACCCGACGTCTTTGCCCCGAACGTCGACGTGTATGATCGCGATCTGCGCATGGTCGCCCGCATCGCCGGTGGCTGGACGCCGCCTCTGCAGGCGGAGTCCGTCAAGCAGACCATGCTCGAACAAACCGGCGGTGCCAAGATCGCCGCCGAGACCGAACGGGCCCTTCCCCATCTGTGGGCCGTCGCCGATCGCGAGATCTGGCTGCAGAAACCAGCCGAAGGCGCGGAACCGGCGTTCGCGGCGTACGATCTCGCGGGCAGATCGCTAGGCGATGTCCGGATCGCGGGCCTCGAAGGCAGCGTCGAGCACATGGTGCTGCACGAAGAGCTGCTGCTGACCTTCGCAGATTGCGAAGACGGCACCGGCGCGATCGCCCGGCAGGCGTTCCGGCTCTATCGGCTCGGCATCTGAGCCCACGGAACGTTAGACGACTCGTTGCCGAACGCACCGCTATCGGTCGCAATCAAGTGGAGTTTCCCGTCTTCCCTTTCGCCGCGGCGCGTTTTTTGCTATAATACCTCAAGAATTGCTTTCTTGTGATCCTCGTCGGGCCGCCCCCGCCGGCTCGTGAGACCGGACCGCGAAAGGTGTGCCATGTTGAAGCGTTCGCTGACCTGCCTGGCGCTTGCCGCGCTCTTCTTGCCCGCGGCCGCGCCGGCCGGGGTCACGATCACCGTCCTGGACGTCGGACAGGGCGACGCGACGCTCGTCCGCTCCACCAGCGGCACCACGCTGCTCTTCGACGCCGGCCCGAGCGGCTCCCACACCGCGATCCTGTCCTATCTGGCGAGCCAGGGCATCACGGCGCTCGACTACATCGTGTCCAGCCACTACCACGCCGACCATATCGGGGGTACGGTCGCGGTCTACCAGCAGACCGGCGCCGCGAGCGGCGTCTGGGACCGCGGCTGGAGCTACACCACGGCCACCTACACGAATTACGCCGCCGCGGTCGCCGCCGACCGGCAGACCCTCGCTGCCGGACAGGTGCTCGATTTGGGCGCCGGCGTGACCGCCACGGTCCTGGCCCTCAACGGCAACGGCGTGCTCAGTTCACCGTTCAACAACGCAAACCGCGAGAACGAATACAGTGTGGCGCTCCTGATCGAGTGCGGCAATTTCGATTACTTCCAGGCCGGCGACCTCACGGGCGTCAACGACGGCACCTACGTGAACATCGAGACCTCGGTCGCCCAAACCATGGCCGCATTGGGCAAGGCGAACCTCGAGGTCTACAAGGTCAACCACCACGGCAGCTACTCCTCCAGCAACGCCTATTTCCTGAACACGACCACGCCTGAGGTCGCGATCATTTCTTGCGGTGTGGACAACTCGTACGGCCATCCGCACGCGGAAACGCTGACGCGCCTGCAGCAGCGCGACGTCTTCGTCTACATGACCACCGCCGGCGGCGGCGCGACCCTGCCGCCCGCCGAGATGACCATCGTCGGGGGCCATATCGTCATCGAAACGACGGGCTACCTGACCTACACCGTCGACGGCGATCTCTGGGAAATGGATGAACAGGGCACCGGCGCCGCAGACGGCGCGCCCGTTCTCTTCGCGCTGCACGGCAACCATCCCAATCCGTTCAATCCCGCCACAGTCATCTCCTTCAACTCGCGGCACGGCGGCGACGGACGCCTGGAGGTCTACGATCTGGCCGGGCGGCGTCAATCGAGCAACACCTTCTCGGCGCCGGCCGGCCCGTATAGCCTGACCTGGCAAGCCCGCGACGCCGCCGGTCGCGCGCTACCCGCGGGCGTGTACCTCTACCACGTCGTGCTGCCCGACGGACACGGCGCTGGCCGCATGGTCCTGGCCAAATAGCGACCCACCGCCCTCTTGCCCCCGGCGCCGTTCGGCGCAACATTCTCCGCTGGTTTCGGACCGGCGGCGCGTTTGGTGCCTCGAATCC
>JAQULN010000454.1 GCA_028718575.1 Candidatus Krumholzibacteriia bacterium
CATCTGGGTGGAATCGGAGCCGGGAATCGGCTCCACGTTCTTCTTCACGCTGCCTGACGGGGAAAGGACACCAGGTGACACCACTTGAGGTTCTGATCGTAGACGACAACAGGGGCGACGTGGTGCTCCTGCGGGAGGCCATCAGACAGGCTGCCCTCAACTACCGGGTGCATGTCGTCAGGGACGGTGTCGAGGCCGTGGACTACCTGCACCGCCGGGGCGAGTACGGGGAATCCCGCCGGCCGGATCTGATCCTGCTGGATCTCAAGCTGCCGCGGAAGAACGGCCGCGAGGTGCTGGACGAGATCAGGCCCGACGACTCCTTGTGGAGAATCCCCCTGGTCGCGCTGAGCAGCTCCGCGTCAGAGCTGGAGCATGCCAGGGCCAGCGGGCTTCCAGCCGAGCGCTGCCTGGCGAAGCCCGACAGCTACGAAGGCTACGTGGCACTCGTGCGCGACATCGACGCGCTTCGACAGCGGGCCGCCGCCGGAGAGCTGCAAGGCAGTTCCTGATGGGCTGAGCGCTGCGGGTTCAGGCTCCGCCCGTCGACGGCCGCCGCTCAACCATCGCCGTTCCGCGAGGCCGGCGCACCCAGGCGGGGTGTCTCCTGCCTGGCCGTCATTCCAGCACGCGCTTGGCCTTCTTGACGTCGTCGGCCACCACCGCGAGCTGGACAAGGTCGTCCTCGATGCCGGTCAGGTAGATTGCCTGCAGGTTGACGTGGGCGTTCGCGAGCTTGTCGGCGACCGCCGCGAGCTCGCCTGCCCGGTTCTCGAGGAGAACGGTCACGACCTCGGTTTCCTCGAATCGGATGTTCGCCCCCTCCAGGGCGGCGCGCGCGGACTCGACGTCGTCCGCGATCAGTCGCAACACGACCTGCTGGCCGATCGCCAGCGCAGCGAGCGACTGGATGTTGACGCCGTGGCGCGACAGGGCCGTTGCGACGCGTGCCAGCTCGCCGGGACGATGGGTCAGTTGAATCGAGAAGTCTTTCATGATTAACCTCCCCGCGCTGCAGGCGCCTCGTGTGGTGGATGGGGCCGGATGGCGATGCGGGTAGTATAGGTGAAGCGCCACGCGTTACCAACGGCTTGCCGTGGCGGCGCCGTTGGCATACCTTGTCGATCGACCCTTGATGCACTTTCCCCCTCCGTCCGGGCGGGCCATCCTCCTGGTCATCGTGTTGGCGGCCACGACCCCCTACCTCGTGGGGCTTGGTGACTCGTCGCTGTGGGACGCCAACGAGGCGTTCTACGCCGAGACAGCCCGCGAGATGCTGGCATCGGGGGACTACGTCAATCCCAGTTTCAACTTCCGTCCGCGCTTCAACAAGCCGGTGCTGCCCTACTGGATGGTGGCCGCTTCGTACCACCTCTTTGGCGTCTCCGAGGGCGCCGAGCGGGTGCCGATCGCGCTGGGGGGCCTGATCCTGGTGGCCACCGCGTTCGGGCTGGGACGGCTCGTCCGATCGTCCGATGCCGGCCTGCTGGCCGCGATGGTGCTCGCGACCTCGCCCCGCTTCCTGATGTTCGCGCTACGAATCATCATCGACGTGCAGCTGGCCATGTTCGCCGGGCTGACCCTGCTGTTCTTCGCGCTGGCCGAGGCCCGTCCCGATCGACGGCGGCGATACCTGGTGCTGATGTACATCTCGGCTGCGCTTGGAACGCTGACCAAGGGACCGATCGCGGTGGTGCTGCCCGCACTCGTGTTCCTGATCTACCTGGCACTCGAACACCGGCTCGCCGACCTCCGCAGGATGATGCTGCCGGCCGGAGCGCTCATCGGCGCCGCGGTGGTGCTGCCGTGGTACGTGCTGGTGTACCTGCAGCACGGCTGGGACTACATCGTGTCGTTCGTGGTCGGCGAGAACCTGCTGCGCTACGCCCAGACGGTCGGCGCGCAGAGCCGGGGCGTGCTCTTCTATCCCCCCGTGATGATCGGCGATCTCCTCCCATGGTCGATCTTCCTGCCGTGTGCCCTGCTGGCGGGCGTTCCGCGCTGGTCGTGCGGCGCGCCCGTCGGTGCTGGAACCGAGGTCTCCAGGCGGACGGTGCGCCTCCTCGTGCTGTGGGTTGCGGTGATCGTGGTGTTCTTCTCGTTCTCGCGGACGAAGGAGGATCTGTACATCCTGCCGATCGTTCCCGCGGAGGCGGCGCTGATTGGCGGCCTCCTTGCGGCGGGCCTCGAACGCAGCGCGTCCGCAGGGGCGATCCGGGCGCTGGGGGGGATGGCGCTGGCGGCCGGGGGCCTGGTCGCGCTCGTGGGTGCGGGGCTGCTGGGCTTGCTCGTGCTGCCGGGCCGCTTTCCGCTCGACGGGCTCGCCGCGGTCTCGACGTTCGTGACGATCGGCGGACTCCTGACGGCATGGCTGGGCGTCCGCTCGAGACCGTTTGCGGCAGCGTGCGCGCTGGCGGCGAGCTTCGCGGCTGCCTCCTGGTGCTTCGTGCTGGCGACGCTGCCAGACGTCGAGCGGTACAAGCCCGTGCGCCCGCTGGCCGGCGCGATTCAATCGCGCGCCAGCGATCGCGCTGTCGTGGGGTACTACCGCTTTGCGGCGCCCAGCATGGTCTTCTACCTGCGGCGGTCGGTGCTGGAGCTGTCGAGCCCGGAGGAGGTCGAGGCAGCATTTGCCTTCGGAACCGACGTCTACTTCCTGATGACCGAGGCCGACTACCGGGACGTCAGCCAGACGCTGCCGGTTCCCACCTATGTGCTTGAGCGGCGGCCATTC
>JAQULN010000455.1 GCA_028718575.1 Candidatus Krumholzibacteriia bacterium
TGGATGGTCATGACCCGCACGCGGCCGGTCCCGGCCTCGCCCGGCAGGGCGCCTTCGTCCAGTCCGCCCAGCCGCGCCGCCCGCTCCAGTTCGTCCACGAAATCGCGCAGGCTGCCGCCGCGGGTCTCCGCCGCCAGCGCCAGATCCAGCAGACGCAGCAGATTGTAGCGAGCTTGCTCGCCGTGGGCGATCTCGAAGCGCAGGAGGACCTCGCCCTCGCGGTACAACCGGCGCAGGACATCGTGCAACGGGCGCACTCCGGCCAGCCTGAACCAGCCTTCGATCCGGGCGGCGATCTCGGCCAGCGGCTCGCGCGAGGGCGCGGCGGCGCGCGCGGCCGCGCCGATCTCCCCCAGAACCTCGCGCAGGCTGCGTCGCCGCATCCCCGGCGCCGGACCGAGCCGCGCGGCGAGCAAGTCCTGCAGCATGGGTTCCGGCAGCCGGCAGAGCGGCGAGCGCAAGACCGTCGCGCCGGCGGTGTCATCGGCCGGATAGGTGAGCCAGCGCAGCAGGGCCAGCACGTCCTGTACCTCGCGCGCGCGGGCGAGCAGGCCGCGGCCCGCGGGCGTAAACGGAATGCCGGCTCGGCGCAACGCCGTCTCGTAGACCGCGGCGCGGGTCCGGAAACGGGTCAGCACCAGGATGTCGTCGCGGCGCAACGGCCGCGGCACGTCCGCCCGCTGCTCGGCGTCCCAGTCCCAGGTCACGACGCCGGCGTCGAGCAGCCGCCGGATCAGCCCGACCATGGCGGCGGCGGCGCGCTCGTGGCCCGACCGTTCGCCGTCGCGCTGGAACGGCTGGACGCAGACGACCTCGCCCGCCGCGGCATTGCGCGCGGTCGCCTGTCGCGCCCCGGCCGCCTCGGCGCCCAGATAGCCCGCCAGCGGCTCCTGCTGGCACAACCCGCCGACCGCCGCCGTGATGGCCGGCAGGCTGCGGAAATTCGTAGGCAGCACCATGGCGGCCTGCGGCCCGGCCTGCCGCACGATCAACTCGCGCGCCGCGCCGAAGACCGCGGGCTCGGCGCCGCGGAAGCCGTAGATCGATTGCTTGACGTCGCCGACGACGAGCGCCGTGCGCGCGATCTCGCCGCCGGCGAGGATCTCCGCGAGCAGCGGCCGCAGCAGGTCCCATTGGTTGCGATTGGTGTCCTGGAACTCGTCGAGCAACAGATGATCGAGCCGGGCGTCGAGCCGGAAATGCACCTGCGGGCCCGCGACGGGGTCGGTGAGCAGCCGCAGGGCCAGTTCCTCGAGGTCCTGGAAATCGACCACGCGGTCGCGCCGCTTCAACGCCGCGGCGAAGTCTAGCGCGCGCAGGCCGTGCGACAGAAGCGAACGATTGTGCGCCAATAGATCGAGCAGCGCGAGTTGCTGCACGACGCGCAGGACCGGCGCGGCGGCGGCGGCGAACGCAGCCTGGCGGACCGTCTTGGTCGCCTGCCTGCCGCTGGCGACGCGGAGCTTGCCGCCGTCGGTCAGTAGCGCGTCCGTGACCCGGCGCGCGGCGACGCTCACCGCAGCCCGAGCCGCGGCCGGCGGCTGCGAGGCGGCCGTCTCCAACTCGGCGAGCGCGTCACGGCAGGCTTGCCGCCAGTGGTCGAGCTGTTTCTGTAAGCCGGCGGTCAACCCGGCCGCGGCGTCGGTGGCGGCGACCGCCGCCAGGCCGCCGCCAGCGAACTCGTTCAGGGCTGCCGCGAGCACCGGCGCGAGCAGCGCCGCCTCCGGTTGTTCGGCGCCCGCGAGCGGCGTGTCGCGCAAGAGCGCGGCCGTCAAGTCGGCCGCCAGGGCGTCGAAGTGCGGCGCCAGCGGCCGCCCGAGGGCAACGGCCGACCCGTTCGCCGGCGGCGCGACGCGATCGAGCCAGCGCTGGAGATAGACCCGGCGGTCGAACAGCTCGGCGACCTTGCCGCGCGCACCCGCGGCCGTCGCGGCGAGATCGGCGTACGTCGCGGCGGCGGCGGGATCGGCGGCCAGGGCCGCTTCCAGCCGATCCAGCGCTTCGGCGCGGTACTGCAGCTCTTCTTGCTCCTCGATCACCGCGAAGCGCGGATCCAGCCCGGCGTCGGCGGCGAAACGGCCCAACACGCGCTGGCAAAAGGCATGCACCGTCTCGATCCCCAGGCCGACCGTATCTTCCAGCAGCGTTTCGTGAAACCAGGCGGCGCGCTCTGACTCCGCCGCCAGTGGGGCACGGCCGCAAATCTCGGCCAGCTCGTCGCGCCGTTGCGCCGGCGCCAGAGCGGCCATTCGGAGCGCCTGCTCTTGCAGCCGCGCCTGGATTTCGATGGTGGCCTTGCGCGTGAATGTGATCGCCAGAATGGCGTGCGGGTCGACGTCGGGTCCCTCCCCGGCGAGGCAGAGCCGCAGGAAACGGTCGACCAGAACCTTGGTCTTGCCGGCACCGGCGGCGGCCTCGAGGACGACCGCGCGCGCCGGGTCGGAGGCCGACATTTGCACCAGCTGCGCCGCGCGGACGGGGTCGGTCATGGCAACCTCCGCGGGCTTTCGGTCAACAGCGCGGCCACGCGGGCGGCGAGATGAGGCGAGGTGTCCCGCTCTTCGACGCGGCAGACGCCGCGGAACTCGCACGTCCGGCAGGGCAAGCGTCCGGTGCCGTCGGCCTCTTGCCAGTCCGGCACCAGCGCGAACGGTACGGCGGGATCGAGGATCGCCCGGGCCTGCGCCAGGATGCGGTCGATGCCGGCCACGAGATCCTCGCGGGCCGCGAGG
>JAQULN010000456.1 GCA_028718575.1 Candidatus Krumholzibacteriia bacterium
GGTCAACATGACGTGTCCCGGCGAATGGCCGGGGACCTCGCTGACGGTCAGGCAATCGCCGGCGAAGTCCAGGCGGCGGCCGTTCGCCAGAGAGGGATCGAGCTGCGGCCGTCGCGACTGCGGCAGACCGAACGCGGCCTGGTGCGCTGCCATCGCCTCGATCAACGGCACATCGGCGGTATGCACCAGAAGCGGCAGCCCCCAAACGTCTTGGATCTCCGCCGCCGCCCCGACGTGATCGAAGTGTCCGTGGGTTGCCACCAGCCACCGCAAGCGACAACCACTTCGGTCTAAACGTTCAAGAAGGATCGCCGCCTCGTCGCCGGGGTCGATCAAGACCGCTTCCTGCGATCGTTCAGCGAGCAGGAGCCAGGCGTTCATCTGCAACGGACCGACGGTCACACATTCGAGGACCCAATCGGACATGGCGCACTCCTTGCACTGCCGACCGGGTCCTCGCTGGCGCTGGCCGCAGACGGCTAGGAACCTGCTAATCCTCGTAGTACTCGCGGCCGAGGTGTGTGATCAGTTCCTCGCCCATCATCCAACGCAGCGTGTTCTTCAGCTTTTTCTGTTGGATGAACAGATCGTGCTCCGGGTAAAGACCGGCTGCAACGACCGGGCTCTTGAAGAACATTGAGAGCCACTCCTGGATCCCGCTCAGGCGCGCCCGCTTGGCGAGGTCCAAAAACAGAGCCAGGTCCAGAACCAAGGGCGCCGCGAGAATAGAGTCGCGGCACAGGAAGTCGACCTTGATCTGCATCGGCATCCCGCACCAGCCGAAGATATCGATGTTGTCCCAGCCTTCCTTGTTGTCGCCTCGCGGAGGGTAGTAGTTGATGCGCACCTTGTGGTAGAGCTTGCCGTACAGATCGGGGTAGAGATCCGGCTGCAGGATGGAGCCGAGCACTCCGAGTTTCGACTCTTCCTTGGTCTTGAACGACTCGGGGTCGTCCAACACCTCGCCGTCGCGATTGCCGAGGATGTTCGTGGAGAACCAACCGTTCAATCCCAACAGGCGGGCCTTGAAGCCGGGCGCCAGGATGGTCTTCAACAGCGTCTGGCCGGTCTTGAAATCCTTGCCGCAGGTCGGGGTCCCGGTTTCGCGAGCTAGTTCGTCCAGGGCGGGGATATCGGCGCTCAGGTTGGGGGCGCCATTGGCGTAGGCCACGCCCGCTTTGATAGCGGCGTAGGCGTAGATCATGCTTGGCGCGATCTGGGGGTCGTTGTTGCGCAATCCCTTCTCGAAGTTGGCCAGGGTGGCGTGGACCTCGCTGCGCGACAGGAAGATCTCCGTGGAGCCGCACCAAATCATAACCAGGCGGTCGCATCGTTCGCGGCGCTTGAAATTCTCCATGTCCTCGATCACAGCCGCAGCCTGTTCAGCCTTCGAGAGACCGGTTTTCACGTTCGGCCCGTTCAATTTCTTGACGTAGTGTTGCTCGAACACCGCCGGCATCGGTTGGATCTACTCGAGCTGGGGCTGCAACTTGGCGAGCAATGCCTCGGGCAGCACTCCCGCCTTGCACGCGGATTCGTAGACATTATCCGGAAAGATGTCCCAACCGCCGAAGACAATACTATTTAGGTCCGCCAAGGGCAGGAAGTTGCGCACGAGCGGCTGGCGACCCTCCGTGCGTTTGCCGAGGCGAATGTGGCCCATCTGAGTCAGGCTGCCGATCGGCAGGGTGAGACCCTGGCGGACGGCTTCGACCCCCGCCATGAACGTCGAGGAAACTGCGCCCATCCCCGGGGTCAAAATGCCAAGTTTCCCGCCTGCAGGCGTTATCTCCAGCTTAGTGGTCATGATCAGACTCCTCTCGGAAAACGGCGACTCTTGACGGTCAAGCCCCAGGAGAATAGGCCCCGCCGACCCGTATGGCAAAGGAATTCAATGGGCTGCGTGATCCCGCTGGTTGGTGAAATTTACAAGTTTTCAGGTAGACAAATGAGAAGATATTATGATATACTCTTGCTCCGCCTCTGGAATTGGTCGGGAGGATCCGGACTCCGGCGGCGGGCTAACTGCGCGGAGAGGAGCGAATGGACCTAGGCTAACGGCGCTTTGCGACTGTGAGATGTTCGCACCACGACGATAATGCCTCGGGGGTCCATTCGACATGAAGCAGGATGCCGCAGTTCTGCCGGTCCCTTCTGAATCGCTTGCTTTTACCTCGCGTGAGTTCTTCGTTCCCGTCGATACACGTCGCCTCGGCGGTCTGGCGGGCGTGCTCAAGCGCACGTTCGATCTGGTCGTGGCGTTGTTCATGGCCGTCGTCCTGCTGCCGTTGTATGTCGCCATCGCCGCAGTGGTGAAATGGACTAGCCCCGGTCCGGTGCTCTATGTCCAGGAGCGTTTAGGACGCAATGGCCGACCATTCCGTTTCTATAAATTCCGCTCGATGCGCCATGACGCGGACGATTCTATTCATCGGCAGTTTGCGGCCATGTTCATCAACGGCGATGACGATGGCTGTATCGCCCACAATGGCGGCAAAACCGTCTTCAAACTCGACAAGGATCCGCGTATCACGCCGATCGGCCGCTGGTTGCGGCGGACGTCGCTGGATGAATTACCGCAGCTGATCAATATCCTCAAGGGTGACATGTCGCTCGTCGGACCGCGCCCGCCGATCGCCTATGAGATCGAGAGCTACCTCCCTTGGCATCTCGAACGACTCAAGGTCATTCCCGGCCTGACGGGTTTATGGCCAGTTGCGGGGCGGG
>JAQULN010000457.1 GCA_028718575.1 Candidatus Krumholzibacteriia bacterium
CCTGGAGCTCAGTTTTGTCGCTTACGAGCTGCGTGAGCCGCGCCACCATGAGAAAGAGTGCCATGACCGGGATCTGACCTACTCGGTTCGCAGAATTCCATGAGGATTCGGCAACAAGGCCGGTCTCGATCATAACCTGCGGGGCGCTCGTCGAATAGCGCAGTAGGATGCCGGCAAGGTCAACCGGAGGGTTGCGGACCGACCACTCGAAAATGCGCATCCCGTCCCCGGTCTCGCTCACGCGGAATGATTGCATGGCCGGTGGCGCCGAGGTCTTGCCGATGACGTAATGCCCGAAAATCGCGGCCCAGGGGCCGGCCTTGCCGTAGCGCGACACATAGCGCAGGCGGATACGGTAGAGATGGCCCTCTTCCAGTCCGGTCAGAAACACCTGTCCGTTCATGAGCGGGAACTGCGGAAGTTCCGTCCACCCCGCCTGACGGTCAAGCCCCGAGCGCCTGTATTGGGCCTGAACGTATTCGATCTGAGGGACCTGAGTCGGATTCAGAGGAGCGAACGTGACGCGCACGCGCGTTACAAGCGTTCCGTCGCTCATGCGCAACAGCACGCTCTCATCAGAGATGACTGTCTTGACGACCGGGCGCGGCACCTGCTGCTGAACCACCGGGGGCAATGTGACGTGTGAATTGTAAGGCGGGATCGGGCTGGTGTCGCTGGTGAAGATGTCAGGCCCGCCGTAGGGCTCGAACGTGATCCGGGCGCTGTGGTCTGCGTTCGGTTCGATCGACTTGACCAGGGTGAGGATGCTTTCCTGATCCGTCTCGCCGAACATGCATAGATCCTCGGCGCGTTTTACGGCAGCGTAGGCGGCGGTCCCAGCCGGCGGCGTTGTCAGCGTTACCGTCGTCTGCTGCCCAGGGTCCGTCGCGATCGCAAAAAGATGTTCAGTGCCAGCCTTATCACGAATTCTGACAGCATATGTTTTTGCAACCTCCATCACGACCGCGTCGTCAAACGTGATGGTAAGGATATACCCGTCGTCGTCAACCGTAAAGCTCTTTGTGCGGACCGAGTAGCTGGATCCGACCAAAATTACATCGTGTTGGAGTCGCGCCAGGTCGCCGCGCGTGCCTCGCAGGCGTTCCAGGTCCATGTTGACGCTGAATTCCTCGGGCCTGAGAATGCGCATTGCCAGGTAAAATCGCGCCTTTTTCCAGACGGCGTCCGGGTCGGTCTCGTTCTTGATGTCCAGCCGCTGATACTCGGTCGCTTTGATCAAGCCGCCGCTGCCGTCCTCGTTGTAGCCGTCCTGGAACACGAGCATGCAATCCTCGACGTATCCCTTGTCTTCGTTCCGGAAATAGACCTGGAAGCCGTGCGGGATCGTCGCAAAGTTCCGATGCCAGCGAAAATCCCAGCTATTGCGCGGGGTGACATGGACGATCGGGATTGTCTTCTCGCAGTCCTCGATGACGCTGACAAGCGGCGGGACGACGGCGAAACTGGCCCGGCCGGCCGCCGCGATCTCCTGCAACACGATGCCGTGCGTCGTCTCGTAATCGACGGGCTGGTCGCAGTGGAAACCGTTGGTCACGTTTCGCACATGCCAGGTGGCGATCGCCGCCGTGTCCACCTGGCCGGCCGTCCGCGGGCGCTTGGCGACATTGCCTGTCAGCGCGTTCAGATAGATGCTCGCCGGGTTGCGCGTCGGACGCCAGCGCCAGGCCGCGGTCTCGCCGCTGTCAACCCAGGTCACGCCGCCGTCGATCTCGCCATGTCGCTTGTCCTTGATGATGATCCCCATCGCGTTGACCGTGCCGCAGCCGACGCCGGCGCTCCGGTCGTAGACCTTCTCGCCGCTCCCCTCATCCATCGGCCAATACAGGACAAGGTTCGTTTCGTCGCCGTCGAGGTAGGTGTCTTTGTCGGCCGTGATTTGCTCGGCCGTCCGGGCAATGTCCCAAATGCGCACGTGCTTGATGTTGCCGGAAAAGAAGTTCTCGCCGGGCGTTGATGTCGCGTAGGGATTCGTGGATTTCCACGAGGCGCCGACCCTGAACCAGTTCGCCAGCCTGCCCGTGTGAGCCTTGGTGTAATCCAGCACGCCGTCATAGAATAGCTTGACGTTGGCTCCATCCCGTGACACGGCGATGTGGTGCCAGGCGTTCGATTGTAACCCGGTCAGCGTTCGCTCGAAACTGTCGGCTCCGAGCTCGACGCGGATGTTCTTGCCGCCGCTCGTGGCCGGGTTGAGCAGCTTGACGCAGAATCCAGTGTGAACCCAGAACAGCGTGCCGCTGGTGGCCGAGGTCTTCACATACATCTCGAACGTGCGCGTCCTGGCGGTCGCGTAAACGCCGGCGTCGCCGAAAGCCGCCTGAAGGCTTCCGAGGATCTGGCCGTCGATACCGTCGAATTGCGCCATCCATGCTCCAAGATCCGGCAGAATCGAACGCACAATGCAGTTGATCTGATCCGAGAGGCCACCCGCCAGCCCCATGCCGAAGCGCAGGGCCATCATGGCGACACATCGGTTTCCGTCCTTTCCGCGGAGCGCCACGGCCTCGCCGCTCTGGAAGCATTTCAGGTAGTGCCATTCGGTCGCGCTGATGATGCTTGAGTCGCCGCTGATCGCGGTCAACCTGGTGACGCCGACCTCGTATTGCCCTTCGGCGACCGGCCAGCGAATGCTGCGATAAAGCCGGTCGAAGCGATGATCCCGGAATGTCACGCGCCCTGCGTAGATCCAGGTCGTATCCCCGAGC
>JAQULN010000458.1 GCA_028718575.1 Candidatus Krumholzibacteriia bacterium
GGACGCAGCGATTGAAGCGCGGCGTATCCTGTGGTATGATAGACGTTATGTTGCCCAACGATTTGAACGAGCTGCGTGATCAGGCACACCGTTTCTTGCTCGAAGCCGATCGGCCGGTCGAGACTCAAGAAATCGCCCGTCATCTCTTCGGTCCCCATCGCCACGAGAGACCTGAAACGCAAGTTGTGGTGCGTTCGCTGTTGCAGGCCGACCCGAGGTTTCTCCGCACGCACTGCCGGCGCTGGTCGGCCCGCTGCGCGCCGCACCTGCAAATAGACGGCCAAGCCAGTGTATTCGCTGTCGTCGACCTCGAAACCACCGGCAGCGTCATCGGTGTGGACGAGATCATGGAGATCGGCATGGTGCGGCTGGCCGGCGGCCGCATCCGGCAAAGGTTCTCGACGCGCCTGCGCACGAGTCGCGCGATCCCACCCTGGGTGAGCCGTTTGACTGGCTTGAACAGTAGTGATCTGGCGGCCGCACCGTCCTTCGAAGACATGGCGCCTCGCATACTGGACATATTGGACGGGGCCGTCTTTGTCGCTCACGATATTCGTTTCGATCTGCCGTTCCTCCGTTGGGAGCTGCAGAGGCGCGAGCACGAGTTCCCCTGCCGGGTCGGGATCTGCACCCTGCAACTTGCGCGCGCGCTTTGGCCGAGCCTGCCGAGCTATAGCCTGGCCGAGCTCGCCGCGAGCCGAGGATTGACCCACGTGCAGCCGCATTGCGCTGACGACGACGCGGCCGCGGCCGCGGGATTGTTGTTGCAGTGTCTGGGGGCGGCGCGGGGGATCGGCCGCACGACTCTTGGCGATCTCATGGATTGCCAGGGCGCCGCCGCGGCGGATGCGCAACGCGCGGCCGAATCCTGATCCGCCTTCGATTTGGGCCGGCATTGGCCCTGGTCGACTTGACGGGAACGGGTCTGTCGCCTAAGATGGCGCGAGAGTGGAATTTGCATCGTCGCACTTTGCGCTCAAGGAGGAGTGCCCGTGAAGGTCAAGGAAGACGACGAGATTCTCGTTCGCGATCCCAATTACGTGAAGTACGAGCGCTTGTTGTTGCAGGCCGAAGCGGAAGGCCGGATTGACGGCAAATACAGCTGCCTGGTCTGCGGTATGCACTACCGCGAGAAAGCCGCTGCGGAAGCCTGCTGCCGGGCTGCCCTCTGAGATCCTTGGCAAGAACCGTCCGTCCGGGTAAGCCGTGAAGATCAACCAGTATTG
The DNA here is from genome assembly GCA_028718575.1 of Candidatus Krumholzibacteriia bacterium. Classification (GTDB taxonomy): domain Bacteria; phylum Krumholzibacteriota; class Krumholzibacteriia; order LZORAL124-64-63; family LZORAL124-64-63; genus Glo-17. The sequence continues at coordinate 1,227 of JAQULN010000458.1, forward strand.
TTCGGTCTGCAAGCAGCACCTGGACATGGAGGTCATCCCGACCGATGACGCCGGTGACGACGGCGTCATCTGGCTGCGATGCCCGCAATGCCAGGGTTTTCTCCCGAAATTCTCAGGGTCTTTGCCGCCGCCGGTTCCTGCGGCGCCGGTCAAGCGCGCACTCGGCGCGGATCAGGACGAACCGGCGGCGCCTGCCGAACAACCCGGCGAGCGCTGCGCCGGGCGCACCTCCTCGTCACAAGCCGCACCGAAAGCCGCGGCGGAAGATCGCGACGAAGCCGCGGAGTCGGAGCCTGACGGTGACACCGATCTCGAGGAACTCGACCGGGACAGTAACCGAGTCGCTGCACCCGCGGCTGCAGCCGAACCAATCGCCGCCTACGCCGCCATGCTCGGCGAAGCCGACCTCACCAAGGTTCGGCCGTATCGCGCCAGCGAGGCATACGCCGTCGGCGACGTGATCCACCATCTGGCTTACGGGACGGTCGGCATCGTCGTCGGCAAGGAGAAACTACCGGGTGGCCGTTTGGCCGTTAAAGTCTACTTCGACGATATCGGGATCGTTCGCCTCATCGAGCAAGCCACGGACGGCTACTGATGCGACGGGGGGCAGGCAGCGGTCTGCGGTCATCCCGCAGGCTGTTGTGCTTGCTCAGCGGCGCCGTTGTCGTGTTGTGGTCCGGGGGCGCGGCAGCGCAGATCCACCACGTGGCGCCGGTGCCGTGGCACGCGCTCGGCGGGGAGGATCGTCCCGGAGGGGTCGACGTCTTCTGGCAGGAAACGAGCGATCACGAGACGGGTTGGCGCGCCGAGCGCTGGGGGCTGACGTTTCTGCTGCCGCTAGGCAAGCAGGGGTTGTTCTTTCTGCGCCAAGACTTCGTCCGTTTCGACTCGGCCCGCCGGCGTGTTCTGGATCGCTGGCCCGACGTGCAGCCGGAAGAACAGATCGAGGCGACGGCCGGCGATCCACGGTGGCCCTACGAGCGTATCGTGGATGGTTTCGGGCAGCCGCAGCTGGGTTTGATCTTGCCGTTGCGAATTCCTCCCGCACACGGCGGTCATCTCGGGCTGGCCGCCGGTCTGCCGATCGGTAACGACCGACTCTATCCGTATTCTTCGGGATGTCTGCCGCTGTCTTGCGACTGGCGCGGCGCGGTGCCGGCGGGCTCGCTGCAGGTCGCCGGCCGCGTCGGATTCGAACACACGTTCAGCTCCTCCGGCGATGAACTCAGTGATATCGCGTTTCCTGGCGGCTGGCGCTACGGCCTGGAACTCGGACATGCCCCCGGCCGAGTCCGCGGCGCGAGCGTGGCCTGGGCTGCTCGTGAACTCGACGATCGCCGTCACGAGCGAACGCTCACGCTCAACGGATGGTTGCCGCTGGGAGAAGGCCACCGAGTTCGGCTTCATGTTGCACACCAGTTCGGCGGCCTGGGGGGTCGCCACGCAGACTGGATGTACGGGATCGCGTGGCTCCTTGCCGGCTCGCCGTCGGCCG
>JAQULN010000459.1 GCA_028718575.1 Candidatus Krumholzibacteriia bacterium
CGCCGAGCGTGATGACGGTCGTCGACCTGGAGCGTGAACGTGGGGGCGGCGACCTGGCCGAACTGCTGGCGCGGGTGGCCGGGCTGCAAGTGCGGCGCTATGGAGGCCTCGGCGCGCAAGCCGTGCCAAGCGTGCGCGGTTCGACCGGCGCCCAGGTGCAGGTGCTGATCGACGGGCTGCCGCTCGTCGACGCCCAGGCCGGCGCGGTGGATCTGTCGCTGTTGCCCTTGGAGCGCTTCGACCGCGCCGAGATCCACCGCGGGCTGGTGCCGGCCGGCTTCGGCGGCATCGGCGCGGCCGGCGCCGTGAACCTGCGCACGCGCGCGGAGCCCCGCGATCGCGAGGTGCGCGTGTTCGCCGGCAGCTTCGGCGACGTGGGCGGCCGCGCCAGCCAGAGCCTGAGCGGCGGCGGCGGCGCGCGGCGAGCCTGGCTGCTTATGCACGGACGCCGCCTCGACAATCGGTATACGTTCACGCCGTGGATTCCCGCCTGGACGGTCGATCCCCTCGACTTGCCAGACCAGGAGCGGCGCAACGCCGACCTCGCCGAGTGGGGTCTGTTCGGTCAAGGCGAGCTGAACGGCCAGACGGGCAGCGCGCAGCTTGCGGCCGGGTGGTTCCGCCGCGATGGCGGCCGCCCCGGCCCGCAGAACGCGCCGTCGCTGCACGCGCGCGTTCGCCACGACCGCATCGACGGTCGCCTGGGCGCCGCCACACGGTCGCGCACCGTGACCTGTGACCTCGCCGCAAGCCGCCGGCGCGACCGTCTCGACGATCCGCGGCGCGAGGTCGGCCACGACCCTTACGACCGAGTGGACGCGGTGAGCGAGGACGTGTTCGGCCGCGTCGTGTGGGCGCCGGACCTGGCGATCGGCGCGGTCGGACTGAGTCCCACCGCGGGCGGCGATTGGCGCGGCGAGTGGTTCCGGGAGACCAACGACGGCGCCCCGGCGCCGCTGCGCAACCGGCGCACGGTCTCGCTGTTCGCCGGTCTGAGCGTCGATCTGTCGCCGGCGCGCCTGGTCTTGACGCCGGCCTGGCGGTGGCAGCGCATCCGCGACAACCTGCCGCCGGTGCCGGCCTTGCCCTGGCTGCCGGAAGAGGCCGGCGTCGAGCATGTCCAGGATGCGGTGTCGCCCGCGGTCGGGGCGAGCTGGCAGGCCGTGCCCGGCCGCGTCGTCGTCGAGGCGCACTGGCACCGGACGGTGCGGCAGCCGACCTGGAGCGAACTCTTCGGCCAACCGGGGGGCCTGCTCGGCAACCGCGAGTTGGCGCCGGAGCGAATCGCCGGCGGTGACCTCGGCGTCCGCTGGCACTGGCCTCGCCCGGGAGTGGCCGTCCGCGCCACCGCGTTCACGCAGGGGACCGACCGCACCATCATCTACTATCTGGCCGGACCGGGCATGTCCCGCCCGGTCAACATCGGCCGCTCCCGCACGCGCGGCATCGAGTTGGAAGCCGCCTGGCGCCGCGGTCGGTTCGACCTGGCTGCGAACGCGACCTGGCAGCGGGCGCGCGATCGCGGGGAAGAGGATCCCACGTACTTCGACAAGGCCCTGCCGTATCTCAGCGACCGCGAGCTGCACGCCGATCTGCGCTGCCGCGTGGGCGGCTGGCGGCCGGGCCTGACCGTGATCCACCAATCCGCGAACTTCCGCGACCGCTACAACCTCGACAGCAACCGCGCGCCGGCGCGTACGCTCTGGAACCTGGCGCTCGAGCGCGCGCTGCGCGGCGGGCCGTGGGGCCGAGGCCGCACGGCCACGTTCACCGTGGAACTGATGAATTTGACCGGCAACCAGGTGCACGACGTGGAGGGCTATCCATTGCCCGGCCGCAGCGTGCGTCTGTCCTGTCGCTGGTTCTAGGCACCGAAGGGAGAACTCGATGCAAGCGCGTCGTATGGGTGAGAGACCGGCCGTCGGCGCGGCCCGGCTGGGCGCGGCCCTGGGCCTCGTTCTTGGCCTTTCCTTGAGCGCGGCGGCGGCCAACGATTTAGGCGCCGTCATCTGCAGCGACTATATCGCCAGCGCCACGGTCGGTCGCTTGGCGCTGGCGGCGCCGTGGAGTTTCACGCCCGACTTGCAGCCGGTGTACAAGGACGCGATCGGCGTCTGGCACGAGGGGCTCGTCTACATCGTCAACCGGGCCGGCGCCGACAACGTCCAGGTGCTGGATCCCGCGCAGAGCTTTGCAACCGTCCGCCAGTTCAGCCTGGGGCCGGACCGCGGCCTCAAGCACATCGCCTTCGTGGGCGACGGCACCGCGTACGTGAGCTGTTACGATACGCCCGAGCTGCTGCACATCGACCCCGTCAGCGGTGCGGTCTTACACGTGATCTCGACCGCGTTGTTCGCCGACGCGGACGGTCGGCCGGAGACGAGTTGGCTGGTCGTCGGCGGCCAGCGTCTCTTCGTGGTCTGCGAGCGGCTCGACCGCAACAACTGGTATGCGCCGGTGGGCGATAGCTATCTGCTCGCCCTCGACCTCGCCACGCTCGCCTGGATCGACTGCGATCATGCGCAGCCCGGCGTGAAGGGAATCTGGTTGAGCGCCAGCAATCCCTACTGCGAGCCGGTGCGCGAGGGTGAGCGGCTGCTCATCGGCTGTACCGGCTACTACGCGGTCGCCGACGGCGGGGTCGACGTGGTCGAACTCGGCTCGCTCCGCTCGCTGGGCCTGGAGGTCACCGAGGCGCAGCTCGGCGGCGATGTCGTCG
>JAQULN010000460.1 GCA_028718575.1 Candidatus Krumholzibacteriia bacterium
CCAACTTGGCCAGCAGGTCGTCGGCAATGTCGTAGTTGGCCGAGACCTTGGATACATCGTCGAGGTCGTCCAGATAGCCGACCAGACGCAGCACCGCGCCTGCTTCTTGCTCGTCGGTGAGTTCCACCGTCGTACTGGCCTCCATGACCAGTTCGGCGCCGAATACCGGCAACCCTGCGCCTTGCAGGGCGGCGGCCACCTGATGCATCTGCTCCATGGCGGTCGTGACGACCACGCCGCCGTCGGCTTCTTCGACATCCTCGGCGCCGTGCTCGATCGCGACTTCCATGGCGCGGTCCGTGTCGATCGCCGCCGACTCGTGGCGAACGACGATCAGGCCCTTGCGGCTGAACAGGTAGGAAACACAACCGGTCGAACCGAGTTTGCCCCCGTACTTGGTGAAGACGTGGCGCACCTCGGCAGCGGTGCGGTTCTTGTTGTCGGTCTGGGTCTCGACGAGGATGGCGACGCCGCCCGGTCCGTACCCTTCGTAGTTGATCTCCTCGTAGGTCACACCGTCGAGTTCGCCCGTGCCGCGCTTGATGGCCTTGTCGATCGTGTCGCCCGGCAAGTTGGCGGCCCGCCCCGTGGTGACGGCCGCGCGCAGGCGCGGGTTGCCTTCGGGATCGCCCCCGCCCTCGCGCGCGGCGACGGTGATCTCGCGAATCAACCGCGTCCAGACCCGAGATCGCTTGGCATCCTGCGATGCTTTGCGCCGCTTGATGTTCGCCCACTTGGAGTGACCGGACATGCCGCTGCCTCCTTATTCGCTCTTGCTGCGGCTGGCCCGATACTCGTCGACGAGGCGCTTCTGCACGTCGCCTGGGACCTCAGCATAATGCGAGAAGGTCATGGTGAAGGTGCCTGTGCCCTGCGTCATGGCGCGCAGGGCGATCGCGTAGTGGTACAGCTCGTCCTCGGGCACCTGTGCCACGACCACCTGGTACGGTCCATCGGACTCGCTGCCCTGGATCGCGCCGCGGCGGGTGGAAATGTCGCCCATCACGTCGCCCATGTAGTCCTTCGGCACCACGATGCGCACGTTCATGATCGGCTCGAGGATGGCCGGCCGCAACTGGGCCGCGTCTTCCTCGACCGCCCTCTGCAGCCCGATGCGGGCCGCGGTCTTGAACGCCGCTTCGCTGGAGTCGACGGCGTGATAGCTGCCGAAGAAGAGCGTGACCTTGACGTCGACCATTTCGTAGCCGGCCAAAAGGCCGTCGGCCAGCGTTTCCCGGCAGCCTTTCTCGACCGCGGGAATGAACTTGTTGGGGACCACGCCGCCGACGATGCCGTCGATGAATTCGAAGCCGGCGCCCCGCTCGTTGGCCTCGATGCGCAGGTGCACATCGCCGAACTGGCCGCGGCCGCCGCTCTGTTTCTTGTGCCGGCCCTGCTTCTCGGTCTTGCCCTTGACCGTCTCCTTGAAGGCCACCCGCGGCCGGAAGCGGTCGATCTCGACGCCGACGCTGCGTTTGAGCTTGTCGAGGATGTAGGCCGTGTGCATGTCGCCCTGGGTCACCAGCAGCGACTGCGAGAGCTGGGACTGATGGCGCAGCTCGAACGTGGGGTCTTCCTCGTAGATCTTGTTGAGGCCGACGGACATCTTGTCCTCATCGCCCGCCGTGCGCGGCTTGATCGCCTCGGCGTTGGTCGGCACCGGGTAAGGAATCGGCGGCAGCGCAAAGGCGCCCTTCGCAGTCAGCGTGGCGCCCGTGCCGGTCGCCTTGAGCTTGGCCGCCAACACGATGTCGCCCGCCGCCACGGACTCCAGCTTGTCCTTCTGCTTGCCGACCGCGGCGAACAATTGCCCCAGGCGTTCGCTGTTGCCGTTCTGCACGACGAGGTTGTCGCCGCTGCGCGCCTGTCCGCTGAGCACACGCAGCCAGACCACATCGCCCCCCTGGGCCTCGTACTGTTTCTTGAAGGCGAAGATGAGCGGCTCGCCGGTGGGGCTGCAGGCGAATACCGCCGGTTCGTTGGTATGCGGATTGCGGCCGGCCACTTCCGTCCGGTGCACGGGACTCGGCAGCAGGTCGACCACCGCGCCGAGCAGGGCCGCGACGCCGATCTCGCTGTCGGCCGCCGTGGCCAGGACCGGGTAGATCGAGCCGGCGGCGATGCCCTGCTTGAGCCCGCGTTGGAGATCCTCTTCGCTGAGTGTCAAGTCCTCGAGATACTTCTCCATCAGCTCGTCGATCGCCTCGGCGGCGGGATCCATGAGCGCTTCGCGGCCGGCTTGAGCCTCGGCCTGCAGCTCGGCGGGAATCTCTTCGACGACGAACTTGTCGCCGGCTTTGATCAACGCCTTCATCTTGATGAGATCGACCACCCCGCGCAACCCCTCCCGGTTGCCGATCGGCAGCTGGAGCGGCACAGCGTTGACGCCGACCCGGTCGCGCACGCTGGCCAGGGCGGCCTGCCAGTCGGCATGCTCCTTGTTCAGCCGGTTGATCACGATGAACGTGGGCACCGCATGCTGGCGCAACAGGCGCCAGAGGCTGTCTGAGGCGACCTCGTAGCCGCCGTCCGCCTTGACCAAAAACAGCGCGCCTTCGATTGCCTGTAGACTGGCGTAGACGTCGCCGCGGAAATCGTCGACGCCGGGCGTATCGACAATGTTCACCTTGCAGCCGTCGACCTCCGTCCAGGCGAGCGTGGCCGACATGGTCTGCTTCTTGTCGATTTCTTCGTCGAG
>JAQULN010000461.1 GCA_028718575.1 Candidatus Krumholzibacteriia bacterium
TTGCGCCTCAGGTCGGACACGTCCATTTCCAGGTTCTGGATCTCATACTTGTGCTTGGCCAACAGCGCCTCCACTTCGGCGTCGATGTCCGCTTCTTCGCGCATATCGGCGAAAATGGTGTCGGCGTCGGTCTTCCAGACCGCCTCGACGTTGGCGCTCAGATGGATCAGATCACTTTCCTGCAGCAAGTCCAGGATCCGGTCCGCCAGGTACTCGATCTTGTTGGCAGAGAGTCGCAAACCAATCTCCTTGCGCGACAACCAATGTTTTCGGCGATTATTCAACCGCCCGCAACCGTTCTTGGCAAGGGAAAAGCCTGACGTTACACTTGGCGCCGACCGGTGGCGCCGGCCGGCGTAGGCGCGGGGCGTCTCGGTAACAGCGTCGGCAGAGACGCGCGTTGCCGCGGGAACCCGGACCGCGCGCGCGCGTAGAATTCGGCCGCGGACGCCGGCTGCGGTGGCCGACGGTCCCGGGCGGCGAACTCCTTTTTCCCCATGAGGTCAGCATGCAGACTCAATCCCTGGACCAGGGTCAGGCCGAAGCGATAGCAGCCCGATTGCAGCAGGTCTTGGACGAGGCCGGCAGGGTGATCGTCGGACAGCGGGAGATGCTCGAAGGCTTGCTGCTGGGGCTGGTCGCCGACGGCCATATCCTGCTCGAAGGCGTGCCGGGGCTGGCCAAGACCTTGGCCGTACGTACCCTGGCCCAGACGGTCAAGGCCGGCTTCCGCCGCATCCAGTTTACGCCCGACCTGCTGCCGGCCGATATCATCGGCACGACAGTGTACCGCCGCGAAACCGGCGACTTCACGGTCAAGCTGGGGCCTATCTTCAGCAGTATCATCCTGGCCGATGAGATCAACCGGGCGCCGGCCAAGGTGCAGAGCGCGCTGCTCGAGGCGATGCAGGAGCGCCAGGTTACGATCGGCGAGCAGACGTTCCCCCTGCCGGATCCGTTCCTGGTTCTGGCCACGCAGAATCCGATCGAACAGGAGGGGACGTACCCGCTGCCCGAGGCCCAGGTCGACCGTTTCCTGCTCAAGCTGCGCGTTCGCTATCCCGACCGGCAGGAGGAAAGGCTGATCCTCGAGCGCATGAGCACAGGCGCGGCCCCGCAGGCGGATCCGGTCATCGATCCGCAGGACATCGCCGAATTCCGTCGCGCCGCCGAGGCCGTCTTCGTGGACGAGAAGATCAAAACCTATATTCTGGATCTCGTGTTCGCCACGCGGGAACCTCGCCGCTATGGACTGGATCTCGAGCCGCTGATCAACTACGGCGCCTCCCCCCGGGCGACCCTGGCTCTGGTCCGCCTGGCGCGGGCGCGGGCGCTGCTGCGGGGACGCGCCTTCGTGGTGCCCGAGGACATCAAGGCCGTCGGGCACGGCGCCATGCGCCACCGGCTACTGCTTTCCTATGAAGCTGAAGCGCGCGATCTCGACAGCGATGCGCTGATCGACATGCTGTTTGAGACCGTCGCGGTGCCCTAGGCCCCGCTGCGGTAGGCGGTCTGCGCGGGAACGACTAAACGGGCCGGGATGGGACATGATGATCGCAGGAAGAGAACCTGAGCGCTCGCCGTACGATCGCTCGCGAACCGCAGGAACCGCGATTCCGCCGGAAATACTAGCGGCCGTGCGTCGGATCGAGATTCGCACGCGGCGTCTGGTCGACGAGGTCTTCAGCGGTGAGTACCACTCGGTGTTCCGCGGCTGCGGCGTCGAGTTCCGCGAGGTGCGCGAATACGTGCCCGGTGACGATGTGAGGTCGATCGACTGGAACGTCACCGCTCGCGCCGACGCACCCTACGTCAAGCTCTTCGCGGAGGAGCGAGAACTGACCGTGGTCGTGGCGGCCGATGTCTCAGGCAGCGGTTTTTTCGGGAGCGGCGAACGCACCAAAGCAGAGATCGCGGCGGAACTCTGCGGCGTGTTGGCCTTCGCCGCGGTCAGCAACAAAGACAAGGTCGGCCTGCTGCTGTTCAGCGACCACGTAGAAAAGTACATCCCCCCCGCCAAGGGGCGCAGCCACGTGTTGCGCCTGATCCGGGAGTTGTTGACCTATCGCCCCGTCGGCCGCGGCACTGATCTGGAAGCGCCGCTGGAATTGATCGGCCGCGTGCTCAAACGGAAGGCGACGGTGTTCCTCGTCAGCGATTTCTGGACCGGAGACTTTTCGCGGAGTTTACGTACTGTCGCGCGTCGTCACGATTGCGTTGCGGTGCGGCTGCGCGACAGCCGCGAAAAAGATCTGCCGGCGGTCGGCCTGGTCAATTGGCGTGATGCGGAAACGGGGCGTGAGCTCTTGGTTGATACGAGCGTCGCCGCGGTGCGCGAGCAGGTTCGTGAACGCAGTACACGGCACGACCAGTGGCTCGAGCGTATCTTGCGGCAGGCCGGCGTCGATCGCGTCGACGTCATGGCCTCGGAGAGCTACGTCGAACCATTGCTGCGGTTCTTCGCCGCCCGCGTCGGACGCCGCCGGCACGGGGGGCGCCGCTGATGTCGCGGTTATCGCGTGTCGCGGCAGCCGTCCTGGCTGCTTTGCTGCTGGGCCTCGCCGCGGCGATGACACCGCCGGGATTCGGCGGTGTCGCCGGGTTTGCCGCGCCGGCCCCGGACCGGTCGGCGGTTCGGGGTCTCGGTCCGACGGGCGGATCACCCGCGGCGGCCGCCACGGCGATCGC
>JAQULN010000462.1 GCA_028718575.1 Candidatus Krumholzibacteriia bacterium
GGCGGCCAGTAATTCACGGTTGCTCCAGTCGGCGACCAACGGCAGGCGGTTCTGGTGCCAGGCGGCGGCGGCTTCCGGTCCGCTTGCGGTGATCAATGACAACGACGCCTGATCCGCCGCGAGGTCCGCCAGGCTGACGCCGGTCACCAATTCGCCGCCGATCAGATGGAGGGTCCGTCCTGCCATGACCAGCGGTTGCAGGACAACCAGCGCCAAGACTTCGCCCTCGGGCATTCGCACGCGGGCCAGAGCCAGGTTGCTCGTCAGAGGCAGGGGTCGCGGCCAGGCGGCGCCGCCGAGCAGCGGCGCCAGCGCGGGATCGCGGCGGCCGAACTCGTTGCGGTAGTGACCCGAGCTGAGGATCGTGCCGTCGGCGTCCTGCAGTTGGAGCACCTGCAAACCGCCCAGTTGCATGGCGCTGCCGGCGGCTTCACGCAGGTAGGGCAGCAGATCCTGGCGGTCGCCGACGATGGCTAGGCGCAGCTGGTTGTCGTCGCGCATCGCCTCGGCAATGCCGCGGAGGGTCGCCGCTACGCGATGACCGCTGCGGTGCAAACTCGAGAAGGCCGCGTCGAGCTGGACGGTGGCGCGATGCGTGAATTCACGCTCGTACTGGGCGGCGATGCGATGGCGGAGGACCCAGCTCAGACCGACCAGCGGCACGACGATCAACAGCACCGCGGACAAGAAGATGCGCCAGCGCGTGCTCACGGGGCCGCCTCCGGTCTGGCGCGTCCGAGACCGCCGACCAGCGGTGTGCCGTCGCGAGTGAGGTTCAGTCCGGCGAGCGGTGCGCTCCAGACGAGTTGGGCGCGGGTCGCCGCGAGCGGGATCAGCCAGCCGTCCCGGCGGAGCGAGGCCGCGAGCCGGCAAGGGTCGAATTCCTCGGCTGCGTTCGGCGACAGCCAAGGGACCTCTGCCAGCAAAGCGCCCAGCGTCAAACAAGCTGTCGGGTAATCGGCGTCCAAGCGTGTGATGTAGCCGGCCGCTTGTCCGGTCTGCAGAACGCTTGCCAACTCCGGCGCGGTTACTGCCTGCAGGGAGAAGCCGGTCGTCTGAAAGGCCAGGACCCGCTCGGCGAGGGCCCTCGCATCCGGATCGGAGGCGAGGAACACCAGCTGCCGTTGACCCACCGCCTGGAGCACCGGGTCAGGGTCCAGGAGATTGCGCAAAGCGTCGGCCGCCGGCTCCGGGATGATGCACGGTGCCGGGTCGCAATCGCGGAGAAACAGCGAGTGCCAGGGACGGCTGTCGGCCGGCGTGACCAGATCGTACAGCGGCCCGGTCGCCACCGGTGCAGTCAAGTCGCTGCCGGGAGGGACGGCCAGCACATAGAGACGATCCCAGGGCAGCGGCGCCGCTTGCACAGCGGCCAGCTGGGCATAGTATGCGGCTGCTCGGCGGTCCCGGATCAGCGCGAGATCGACGCCGGCGCCCAGCAGATCGCGCGGGTCGCGTTCGGGCATGACCCGGAAGGTCAAACTGGTCCATACGGGCCGTTCCGGATGATGCTGATTCGGGCGGCAGCCAAGATCGGGCAAGGGACGGTCCGTATCCTGCGCCAATCGGCAGGGACCGCTGCCGACCGGCCAGAGCCAACCCGGGCGCTTGGCCGCCACTGCCAGATCCCGGTGCGCCAGCAGCGACGGCAGGTCGTTCAGCGGCGCGGCGGTGCGAATCTCCAGCGTTTGCCGATCGAGTGCTTGCAGACCTTCGTCTTGGAGGTCGAACCAGCGGCCGGCAAACGGCTCGCCGGCGCGGTCGGTCAGGGCTCGATTGCGCCGCCAGGCCGCGATCACGCTGTCGGCGGTGACCGGCGTGCCATCCCAGAACACCGCATCGTCGCGCAGGTGCAACCGCCAGCGCCGGCCGGCGTCCAGTCGCCGCCAGCGCAACGCGAGTCCGGGTTCGAGCTCGCCGTTGCACGCCACCCGGGTCAGCGTTTCGTAGAGATTGGCGAACACCACGCGCTCGGCATCGTTGGTCGGGCGCGGGGCGCGCGCGGGGTCGACGTCGCCGGCGACGGCGATCACGATATTGCCGCCTCGCTGCGGCTCGCCGCTCAGAATCCGGCACACGTCGTCCGGCGTGACGGCTCGGGGATCGGCCGTGCCGCCGCCCGGCAGCAGGTCCGCATCCGTGCCGGTCGGCGGCCGTCTGCCGCAGGACGCCAGCAACGCCGCCAACACAACGGCCAGCACGGCGGCCGAGATTCCCGCACCGGTGCGGGCGCGAAGACACAGGTGACATTTTCGATCCATGCCTGTAGGCTACTGCGCGTAAGGAGCGCCGTCAAAGAGGAACGCCGTGCTCCTGCGGCGGGGCGTGTTTGTTATCGGTCCCGCCGGTTCGTCGGACGCCACCCGGACCGGGAAGTTGCGCGAGCTATGCCGACCAGGTGTGTTCTCCCCTATTGTTTCTTCGCCTTAGCGCTCGCGGGATGGCCGCCGCAAGCCGCAGCCTTGGTCCCCGCCGAGCTCTACGATCTGCGCACCTGCGGCATCGGCAGTTTGTCGCCCGACGGGCGGCTGCTGATCTACACCGTCGGCCATTACGACCGCGAAGCCGGCCGCGTCCTGGAAACGGTGCACCTGCGCGATTTGGAGACCGGCACCCGGCAGGTGCTTTTCACCCCGGACGACCGAGCCGGCGGGTTCACCTTCGCGCCCGACGGGACGACCGTGGCG
>JAQULN010000463.1 GCA_028718575.1 Candidatus Krumholzibacteriia bacterium
GGCGTCTCCCGGCAGGTGCCGTCCAGATCGAAAACGGTCGCGCAAGCAGGGCAGCGCACGCGGATCTTGCGCGGCGGCACCTTTTGGGCGGCAAGACGGTACCTCGCCTGGCAGCCGGTGCAAGTGGTGATCATGTCGGAAGTTCCTCCTGCTATCCGATTCGCGGCTCGTCGCTCGTTCCCAACCATGATCGACGCCAACCCTTCGGGCTTTAGCCCGGGTTCGCGCCGCGCCGAACCGTCAGCCGGCCGTCAACGGCACGAGGTCTGGAAACGACGCCACCAGACTCTGCCGCAGTGTTTCTCCGGTCGGTCCCGTCAGGTTGGGATCGTCGGCCAACAAGGCCCGGATATCGTCGGCGACTTGTTGCGCCAAGACGCCGTCCCGCAACGGATTGGCCAGCCGGAACCCCGGCACACCGTGTTGCCTGACGCCCCAGAGATCGCCCGGGCCGCGCAGGCGCAGGTCTTCCTCGGCCAGGAGAAACCCGTCCGTGTGAGCCGCGAAGTAACGCAAGCGGTGCTCCGCCTCGCCGGTCAAATGCTCGCTGACCAGGAGCCAGCACGCGGCCGCACCGCCCCCGCGGCCGATTCGCCCGCGGAGTTGATGCAACTGGGCCAGACCGAAACGCTCGGGCGCGTGGATCACCATCCAGTCCGCGTTCGGCACGTCGATCCCGACCTCGACGACGGTGGTCGCCACCAGCACGTCAGCCGCGCCGGCCGCAAACGCGGACATCGCCGCCTGCTTGTCGCGAGGCTTCAGGCGGCCATGCACAAGTTGCACCCGCAAGTCTTGGAACGGCCCCGCGGCCAAGCGCTCTGCTTCGGCGACCGCGGCGCGGGTATCGGTCTGCTCGGTCTGCTCGACGACGGGATAGATCACGTAGCCCTGCCGGCCCGCGGCGACCAGGCGCCGGCACGCCGCGTAGACCGCATCCTCGTCGGCCAGGGAGACGACCCTCGTCGTGACAGCGCGGCGCCCGGCTGGCAGTTCGTCGAGGATCGACAGATCCAGATCGCCGTAGAGGGTCAAAGCCAGGCTGCGCGGGATCGGCGTCGCGCTCATGACCAGCAGGTGCACCCGCCGATCATCGTCGTCGCGGGCACTACGGCTGCGCTGGCGGACCCCGAAGCGGTGCTGCTCGTCGACGATCGCCAGCGCCAAGGACGGCAGTTGCACCTGGTCCTGGATCACTGCGTGGGTGCCCACCAGCAACTGGACTTCACCCTTGCCGGCGCCCGCCAGGATGCGCTTGCGCTCGGCGGCCGGCGTCGATCCCGTCAGGGTCTCCACCGCGACGTCCATGCCGGCGGTCAAGCGACGCAGCGTCTCGCCATGCTGGTTGGCCAGCACCTCGGTCGGCGCCATCAGCACAGCCTGGTATCCCTGTTCGATCACGAAGAGCGCGGCGATCAGCGCGACCAGCGTCTTGCCCGAGCCAACGTCACCCTGCAGCAGCCGGTGCATGGGACGACCGCTGCGCAGATCGGCCAGGATTTCCGCCAGAACCCGGCGCTGCGCACCCGTCAGCGTAAACGGCAAGCGAGCGACCAGTCGGCGGGTCAAGTCGCCGGGTTTGACCAGTGCGATGCCGGGCCGCCGGCTCCGACCGCCGCGCCGCAGCGCCATCAGGAGCTGGATTTCCAACAGCTCCTGGTAGACGAGGCGGCGGCGGGCCCGGGCCAGCTCGGACTGGTCGGCCGGAAAATGCAGCGCGCGTATAGCCTCGGCCAAGGGCAGCAACTGCCGGCGGCGGCGCCAGTCCTCGGCCAACGGATCGGACAGTCGCGGCGCCAGCTCCACCAACGCACTATGGATCAAGCGGCGCAGCCAATGCTGCCCGAGGCCGGCCGTCAACGGATAGACCGGCACGAGGCGCCCGGTGTGCAAAACGGCGGCAGCATCCTCGTCGTCCCTATGGATCTCGAAATCGGGATGCACGAGCTGGCGGCGGCCGTTGTGCACCTGCACGGTGCCGCTGACCATCACCCTCTGCCCGCTGCGGAATTGCTTGAGGACATACCGCTGGTTGAACCACACGCAGAACAGCACACCGGTGCGGTCGGCGACGGTGACCGTCTGCAGACCGCCGCCGCGCCGGGTCCGTTGTTCACCGCAGGTCAAAACCTCGCCCGCGACGGTGGCCGTCTGCCCGGCTTGCAAGCGGGCGATGGCCTGGACCTGGGTGCGATCGAGGTAGTTCCGGGGCCAGTGGCGGATCAAATCCCCCGCGGTCTCGATACCGAGCCGGCGCAAGGCTGCCGCGCGGACCGGCCCCACGGTCTTGAGGTACTGGACCGGAGCATCGCAGGTCAAAGGCTTGGCGATCATGGCCTCGTCACGGTAGAATCGACTTGCTGGGACGGCGGCCGGATGGTATATTGCATGGGCTTAAATTTCAACGCCGATCGGAGGATCAGTGCCATGAGCAGGAAATGTGCGGTCTGCGACAAAGCGCCGCAGTATGGCAACCGCATCAGCCACGCCCATAACGTGACTCGGCACCGCTGGCTGCCGAACCTACAGAAGGTTCGCTTCGAGATGGACGGCAAGGTCCAGCGGGGCTACGTGTGCACGCGCTGCCTACGCACCGGCAACGTCAAGAAGGTCGTCTGACCGCCGATTCAGCGTACACGCTTGAAGAGATGCGCCTGCCCTCCCGCCAGCACGGGGGGGCTTGTT
>JAQULN010000464.1 GCA_028718575.1 Candidatus Krumholzibacteriia bacterium
CTCCGGTGGCGGTGGCCGCCGGCGATCTGCTCGCCGGCCAGGAACTGCCGACCTTCCTCCACAATATCGGTCCGGGCTTCGACGTGAGCGTCGCCGTACTCGGCACGGGGCAGTTTTTTGCCGGCACCGGTGATCTCTTCGTCGTCGAGACGACGGCCGAGATCGCCAGCGACGATCTCGTAGTCTCGGCGCGCGGTCCGGACAACAGCGAACTCAGTGTCGTCTTCGCGCCGCCAACCGGCGTCGAGACCCCGCGCGCCTATGACCTGAGCGCGAACTTCCCGAATCCGTTCAATCCGGCGACGACGATCCGTTTCGCGCTGCCGGAGTCGCAACGGGTCATGTTGACGATCTACGGCGTGGATGGACGGCGCGTGGCGCAGCTTGTGGATGGGGTGTACGCCGCCGGCACGCACGAGGTGGTTTGGCGCGGCCGGAACGATGCGGGTCGAACCGTCGCGACTGGGACGTACTTCTACCGGCTCGAAGCCGGGGGATTTCGGCAGGTCAGGAAGATGGTGCTGATGAAGTAGCGGAGTCGCCATTGTCCTGACCGCGGGGAATGCGGCGAGAAGACGCCGGCACGATCGCGCGATCCTGCCGGCGTTCTCGGTCGCAGCATGGCCGAGCGTCAAGCGGCGCCGTACAGATGCATCGTGTTGACGTTCTTGCCCTGCAGTTTCAGGTAGTAGAACAACTGGCTCTTGTGGTGGAGCAGGTGGCTGACCATGCCGAGCATCTGCTCGCCGAGTCGGCTCTGCATGCCCGGCGGATCCCACGGAGCGGCCACCATCTCGTTCTCGAGGCGGGTCTCCCCGGCATCCTTGACGACGCGCAGCGCCAGCAGGCGATCCTCCTCGAGCAGCCGCCTGGCTTCAGCGACACTCGCCACCGCCGGCAGCGTTTCCGCCGGCGGCATCATCTGCTCAGGGGGCAGGTCGCGCATCTCGACGCCTTCAGGCATGCCCCAGTCGCCGGTCGCAAAGCCGCGGCAGCACGCGCCGCAGGCGTTGGTCAGATGATGGAGTACTTGGCCGGTGGTCATCCAGTTCGTGCCGGTCGCCGGCTTCCAGGATAGGTCAGCGTCGTCGACGAGCTTCATCAGGCCGTCCGTCGCTTTGTACGCTTCCGCGATCCAGTGATTCAGCAGTTCCGTAAACGTCATGGGCGATCTTCCTTTCTGAGAAAGTTTCGGGTCGATCCGTGGCACACAGTATAGTGGTGTCGAAAGGCGAAAGCAAGGCGAAAATCCGGTTGCCACGCCAGTCTGCGACCGAAAAAAAGTCCGGGCGCCGCAAGACGCCCGGATCGATCAGGCTAACCCCGGTTTTCCATGAACGACCGGCGGTAGCGCCGTCAATGAACAGGATGCGGGGCGACGTGGCCCTCGTCCGGCGGTGCGAGGGGCCCGACCGCCGCCTCGACCGTCGCCAGAATCTCGCAAGAACGCACCAGGTCCCGCATCTTCGTGTGGTCCGGGTAGAGAGGACGGTCGACGTCCAGGAAATCCACATGCTTGCGGATGACCTCGCGCGCGACACGATTGCCCTTGCCGGGCGTTGCGCCGCGGATGTCGAGCGCCTGCGCAGCGGCCATGAATTCGATCCCAAGCACTCCGTAGGCGTTGTCGAGGATCTGGCCGTTCTTGATCGCCGTGTTCATCCCCATCGAAACGAAGTCTTCCTGATCGGCCGCCGCCGGAATCGACAGCGTCGAAGCCGGCGCCGACAGGATCCGCTGCTCGGTGATCAGGGTATCGGCCGTGTACTGCGAGAGCATCATCCCCGAGAACATACCGGCGCCCTTGGTCAGGAACGCGGGCAGCCCGACGGAGAGCGCCGGGTGCAACAGTCGGTTAAGACGACGCTCGCTCAAGACCGAAACCATGGTGATCGCCGTGCCGACGCCTTCCATGGGCAAGCACACGGGCGATCCCTGGAAATTGGCGCCGGTCAAGGTCAGTTCCTCTGCGGGCAGGAAAATGGGATTGTCGCCGACGCCGTTCAATTCGACCTCCACCTGACTGCGTGCCCAACGCAGCGTATCATGGGCGGCGCCGATCACCTGCGGGCTCGAGCGCATCGAATAAGCATCCTGCACCTTGACCTTGACCTTGCCTGCGTCGAGGTCGCCGCCGGCGAGGCACTTGCGGATCGCGGCGGCCGAGCGCACGGCGCCGGCGAAACCGCGGAGCTGATGCAGGCGCTCATCGTAGGGCTTGAGATTGGCGTAGAGCGCCTCGAGCGTCATCGCGCAGGCGATCTCCGCCTGGCGCAGCCAACGGTCGGTGTCGTAGATCAACAGGGCGCTCATCGCCGTCAGCAGATTGCTGCCGTTGATGGCGGCCAGACCGTCGCGTGCCTGCAGCCCGGGCACCGGGATGCCGGCCTTGGCCAGGGCTTTGTCGCCGGGCAACAGCTCGCCCTTGTAGTAGGCGTGGCCTTCGCCCATCAAGAGCAGGGCGATCTGCGACATCGGCGCCAGATCGCCGCAGGCGCCGACCGAGCCCTTCTGGCAGACGTACGGCGTGACCCCCTTGTTGAGCATCTCGATCAGCGTGAGCGTGATCTCCGGCCGGCAGCCGCTGTTGCCGTGGGCGTGGACATTGATCCGTCCCGCCATCGCGGCGCGCACCGATGCGAGCGGCGCCGGCTCGCCGATGCCCG
>JAQULN010000465.1 GCA_028718575.1 Candidatus Krumholzibacteriia bacterium
CGTGTAGTACGGAAACTCCGTCATGCCGTAGTGGTAGAGGATCGCGCCGCTGGCGGCGTCCACGTTGGGCCACGGATTCTTGGCCTTGCCTTGCTCGCGCAGCACGTCAGGCACCACGCGGTAGACGCGACCCACGATCTGGACGATCTCATCTTGCGGGAAGTGCTTCTCGGCGAACGTCAAGAGCGCGGCGAAGCGGGGATCGGTCACTCGCAGCACGGCGTGGCCGTAGCCGGGGATCACGCGTCCGCTGTTGAGCGTGTCCCACGCGAACTGCCGGAGCTGCTCTTCGCTGGGCACGCCGCCGAAGCGGTCGCGGACGGCGAGCACCCACTTCAGGCATTCCTGGTTGGCGAGCCCGTGCAACGGGCCGCTCAGACCGTTGAGCCCGGCCGAGACCGAGTAGTAGGCGTCGCTGAGGGCCGACCCCACCAGGCTGCACGTGTGCGCCGAGACGTTGCCGCCCTCGTGGTCGCAGTGCAGGACCAGGTAAAGGCGCAGCGCCGCGGCCGCTTCGGCGTGCAGGTCGCGCAAGCCCAGCATGTGGGCGAAGTTCTCGGCGAAGTCGAGATCCGGCTGCGGGTCGATCCGCGGGCCCTTGGCGAAGCGCTGCCGGTAGATGGCGGCCGCGATGGTCGGCAGGCGCGCCAGCAGGTTCAAACAGTCCTCCAGCATGGAGTGCCAGAACTCGGTCTTGGCGACGCCGTCGTCATAGGCGCGCACGAACGCGCTTTCTCCCTGCATGCTCAGCACGGCGGTGTCGAGCATGCACATCGGGTGCGAATCGCGAGGCAGACTCTCCAGGACCTGCCAGACGTACGGCGGGACGACGGCCCGGCGGGCCAGCTCGGCGCGCAGGTGCTCGCGGGCGTCGGCGTCGGGCAGGTCGCCCGTGCAGAGCAGGTAGAAGATGTCCTCGGGCGAGCGGTCGGTGAGTTCGCCGAGCGGGATGCCGCGCACCAGGAGCCCCTTGTCCGGCGGCACCTCGCTCGTGTCGCAGACCATGCCCTTGACGCCGCGCATGCCGCCGACGGCCTGCGCCACCGTCACCTGGCTGATCGCGTGGTCGCCGTGATTCTGCACGAGGTCGCGCAGTTGGTCGCGCCAGAGGGGGATGGTTTCGGCGAGCCGCTCGTGCAAGTATGCCATGACGGTCTCCTCGTCGGATTCGCAGTGAACGCGGGGAATCCCCGCCTGAGCTCGGGAATGCGGGTCATAAAGGCAATTGGGAACATTCTAGTAGCGTCCCGCCGGAAGGCAACCGGATCCGGCGTTGCAGTTGCCGAATGGGGGCGACTATTGTTGTTTGGCGTCGAGTGTGCGGACCGGTTCACCACCCGAGGAGGAACGCGGATGAATGACGAAGTGCGCGAGTGTGCGGCTATCCTGGACGAAGCGGTCAGGTTCGAGGAGACCGGCATGGCCTTCTACGTCGAGCACGGCGAGAATGCTCCGAGCGAACTGGAGCGCAATCTCTTCCGCTCCCTGGCGGAGGACGAGAAGCGGCACAAGGCGTACCTGCTCCAGGTCAAGTCGCAGCTGCTGGCCAAGAACAACCCCAAGGACATGCAACGCGGTGCCGGCGGCGGCCGTCGCTCCACCCGCGCCATCTTCGAGGCGGCGCTCGAGCAAGCCAGCGATCCGTACACGGCCGAGCCGGCGGAGCTGAAGATCATCGCGGGCGCCATGGAGGTCGAGCGCAAGGGATACGCGATGTACGCGAACGCGGCGGATACGGTCGCCTCCGAGCGCGCCAAGGAGATCTTCCGCGACCTGGCCCGCGAGGAGCAGGACCACTACGCCCTGCTCAAGAACACGTACGATTACCTGGCCGACCCCGAAGCCTGGCATGGCTTCGACGAGAACCCGCTGCTCGACGGCGGTTGACGCACGGCGGCGCGCCGGCGATCTTGGCGCCCCCGGCGGGCGCGATCCGCTGAGCAGGCGCGCCGGTGGGCCTTTGCCGATGCGCTCATGCCGGAGCGGCCGCTCAAGGCGAGCGGCCGCCCCGTTTTCTGTCGACCTGAGGCGGGAGGTTCGCGTTGTCGGCGGCACGCGCGCAAGCTCGGCGGTTCTTCACCGACGTGGTGGCGATGGCACCGATGGCTGTGGGCGGCAACCTGCCCTATCGCCGCTTGTGCCGCGAATACGGCGCGGACCTGACCTGCAGCGAGATGGTCATCGCGGACAAGCTCCTGCGCGGCGGCGAGCGGCCGCTCTTGCGCAGCCACCACACCGAGACGACGTTCGGCGTCCAACTCTGCGGCAAGCACGAGGACACCTTGGCCGCGGCCGCCCGCCTGGCCGTCGATGCGGGGGCGCGGTTCATCGATCTGAATTTCGGTTGTCCGATCGATCTCGTGGTGCGCCGCGGCAGCGGCGCCGCGCTCATGAAACGACCGCGCAAGTTGGCCGGCCTGGTCGGCGCGGTCCGCGCCGCGGTCGACGTACCGCTCTCGGTCAAGATCCGCGCCGGCTACGCGGACGACCAGCGCAACGCGGTCGCTGTCGCCGAACTCGCCGCGGCGGCCGGCGCCGACGCCCTCGTCGTGCACGGCCGCACCCGCGCCCAGCGTTACAAGCGCAGCGCCGATTGGGGTATCGTCGCCGAGGTGGCCGCCGCGGTGCCGGTGCCGGTGATCGGCAACGGCGACCTG
>JAQULN010000466.1 GCA_028718575.1 Candidatus Krumholzibacteriia bacterium
GCTCGGCCAACCTGGCGCTCCCCAGACCGACATTTTCGGCCGCCCGATCGTCGGTACACCAATACAACAGACGGTGGACGCGAGCGAGAACGCGGTGCCCGTCACCCCATCGGCAACGGCGACAACGAACGGGCCGCAGACACCGGAACAGCGGCGCGTGGAAGCGGCGCGGACGATGGCTGACGCGGCGCGCCGATCGCCGATCATGGCGTTTGGCAATACCGGCATGGCCTCGGCCGTGATCCCGACCTCGGGCGCAACTACCGATGCGCAGCCGCAGGGCGCGGGCCAAGACGGCAGTCAGACCCAAGGTGGAGGAGCTATCGCCCGCGGGCGTGGCGGGTTCGGAGCGAGCGGCTTCGGCCCCCCGAATGAGGATGCGGCAACCGGCAAGGGCACAACCGATTTCAGCGATCAGCTCGGCCATGCCTCCATCCAGACCGTCCGCGCGACGATGGTCGCCGACCGGAACCTCCTGCTAAGCGCGGGGACGGTCATTCCCTGTACGCTCCAGACTGCGATCAATTCGACCCAGGCTGGGTTCGTGTCCTGCGTCATCAATCACGACGTTTATTCCGAGAACGGCCGGATCGTCCTCCTCGACAAGGGGACCAAGGTGCTCGGTCAGTATTCGGGTGGCATCACACAGGGCCAAGCCCGGCTGTTCGTGCTCTGGACGCGCGCGCTGACCCCGCGCGGTGTTGCGATCGATCTCGGCTCCCCCGCGGCCGATAGCCTCGGCCGCGCCGGCCTGCCGGGTGGCGTCGACACCCAGTTCTGGGCGCGGTTCGGCGTCGGGCTCGTAATTTCGGTCCTGGAGGACGCCTCGCAGATCGCAAGCCGCTCGCTCGCCGGCGCCGGCAGCAACACCACGCAGGTGCCGAGCAATGTCGGTTCGACCGTTCTGCAGAGTACCATGCAGATCAAGCCGATCTTGAAGAAGAATCAAGGCGATACCGCTGCCATCTTCGTTGCCAAGGACTTCGATTTCCGCTCGGTCTATGACGTGGGGTTGAGGCGCTAGGCGATGGCGTCCAATGTCACATCGTTGATCTACGAGCATAACGCTGCGCCGATCCAGCGGCATCTCCAGCGCGACGACGTGACCGAACTGGTCATCAACGCACCGGGAATAATAGGACTGGAGACGCGCAGCGGCTGGGAGTGGCATGAGGAGCCGGCGTTGGACAACGCGGCCCTGATGACGCTCGCGAAGCTGATCGCTGGCCTGACGAAGCAGGACATCAATTCGGAATATCCGATCTGCTCGTCTGTCCTGCCGGGTGGTGAACGCGCGCAGGTCGTGGTCCCACCGGCGGTCGAGCAAGGCTGCATCTCGATCACGATCCGCAAGGCCTCCGGCGTGACCATGAACATCGATGATTTCGAGCGGGCGGGCCTGTTCAGCGAAGTTCGCGCTCACGGCCTGAACGCGGATGTCGACGGCGACCTGTTGAAGTACCGCGCCGCCGGCGACTGGAAGGCGTTCTTCAAGCTGGCGGTCGAGGCCCGCAAGAACATCCTGATCTCCGGCGCCACGGGATCCGGCAAAACGAGTTTCTCAAAGGGGCTCATCAAGCTGATCCCCGACTACGAGCGGATCTTGACGATCGAGGACACGCGCGAGCTGGTGGTGCCGCAGCGCAACCACGTCCACATGATGTACGCCAAGGATGGGAAAAGCCTCCAGAAGGCGGGCGCCAAGGAGTTGCTGGAATCGGCGCTTCGTATGCGGCCCGACCGAATCCTCCTGCAGGAGCTGCGCGACGGGACCGCATTCTTCTACCTGCGCAACGTCAACAGTGGGCATCCCGGGTCGATCACCACGGTCCACGCCAACACGGCCGAGGGCGCGCTCGAGCAGCTCACGCTGCTGGTGAAAGAGTCGGAAGGCGGCAACGATCTCGACCGCCACGACATCCGGGCGTTGCTCCGCTCGCTGGTCGATATCGTCGTGCAGATGCACCGCCTGCCCCCCGGCGAGGGACAGCCGGCGCGCTATCGCATGACCGAGGTGTGGTTCGATCCGGCGAGCAAATCGACCGACTGAGAGGATGCCTTCATGAACGGCAAGTGGGTGCGAAGCGACGAGGGATCGCAACCGGGGGCGATCGCATTTCTGGCAATCATCGGCGTTATGCTGAGCGCGGCGATTGGCGCGATCGCCGTGCTGTGGAGGTCGCACCTCCTCAATGTCCATACGCCGTGGCGCAAGGTCCCCGCCGCCTTGTGGACACTCAAGGCCTATCCGATCGTGTATAAGCCGTTCCTGGTCGGGTTCGGGGTCGGCCTGGTCCTGACCGTCATAACGATCGTCTCGACGATGTTCACGCGTCAGAAGCTCCACGGCGAGGCGCGCTTCGCGCGGGTTGGCGAGGTTCGGCGCGGCAAGATGCTTGCCCCTGCCGGCATCGTGTTGGGGAAGTTCGGAGGCAAGGTTATGCGCTTCGGCGGGCCCGAGCATGTCATGCTCGAAGCCCCGACGCGGGCTGGCAAGGGCGTGGGCGTCATCATCCCGAACCTGCTCGACTGGCCAGACTCTCTCGTCGTCCTTGATATCAAGCAGGAGAATTACGAAAACCCGGCCGGATATCGGTTGAAGGTGCTGGGCCAGCAGGTCCTGCTCTTCAATCCGCTCGATCCCGATGGCCGCACGG
>JAQULN010000467.1 GCA_028718575.1 Candidatus Krumholzibacteriia bacterium
AGGTCGATCTCCGGGGACAGGACGGGCGAACGTTGACGCCGGTCACGCTCGCCGGCGCGACCGGCGGTCCCGGCGGCGTCAACGCGCTGCAGAGCGACTGGCAGACGCCGTTGCAGATGCTGATGACCAATCGCCACGAACCGCTCACGCTGACCGCGCTGCGCGCCCAGCTGCACGTGCAGCAGCCGCTGCGCGCGGCGCAGATCGTGGCGCTCTACGCACCGGCCCGGGTAGAGCCGGGCGAGCCGTTCACCGTCGAGGTCGAACTGGTCGAGCGGCACGGATCGCGCTGGCGCGAACGGTTCGAGCTGCGGGCGCCCGACAGTCTGCTCCCCGGCTTTTTGCGGCTGGGCGCCGCCAGCGCGCGCGAGTTCTTCCGCCTGGATGCCCTGCGCGCGTCGGGTCTCTTCGAGGACCACAGCCTGGCGGCCACCATCGAGTTGCTGAATTGCCCCCGCTCGCCGGACGATCTGACGGTGGCACTGATCGCGGCCGAACCGGGGTTCACAGCCGGCGGCCGCGAACTGGCCGGTCTGCCGCCGTCGGTCCGCCACACGCTGGCCTCCGGTCCGCCGGGCAGCGTCCGCCCGACCATGGCCGGCTATCTGCTGCGCGCTTCGCGTTCGCTGCCGGTGCTCTTGCAGGGCGACGCCGTGCGTGACATCGAGGTCCGCCTGGCGCCCAATCCTCGCGCCGAGGGAGTCCGTCCATGATCCGTGTCCTGGCTTGCTTGCGTTCCTATCTGTTGGCGGGAATCGTGTTGCCCATGGCGGCGTCCGCCGCCGGGCCCATGTTCTGGGACAGCCCGGCCAAGGTTCCCTTCGGTGAGGGCGAACTGCAGGGGGCCGCGCTCGATCCGGACGGCAGCCTGGTGCCCGGTCTGGCCGCGGCGACGGTGCTCGCGGATAGCAGTCTGGTCTTCTGGAGCGCCACGCGGGGCGCCGACGGTGCGGTGTACGTGGGCAGCGGTCACCAAGGGCACGTCTGGCGCGTGGACCGCCGCGGCCAGGCATCCCTGTTGGCCGATCTGCCGGCCGAAGAGGTCTTCAGCTTGCTAGTCGACGGGACCGACATGTGGGCGGGCTGCGGGCCCGGCGGCCAGGTGTTCGTGATCGACAGCCGCGGCCAGGCCGCGCTGCGCGGGATCGTGCCCGGCGGCTTCGTCTGGGATCTCGAGCGCGCAGCCGACGGGACGATCTTCCTGGCGACCGGCAACCCGGCGGCTGTCTACCGTGTCGGGCGCGGCGGCGGCGAGCTGTCGCTGGTGGCCGAGCTGCCGGCCGATAACGCCCTCGATCTTGCGGTCAGGGATGACGGCCTGCTCCTGGTTGCGACCCAGGCTCCGGGCCGCGTGTTCCGGGTCGATCCGCGCAGCGGCGCTAGGGAGGTCCTGCTGGCCATGGAGCAGGACGAAGGCCGGCAGGTGTTGCGCGGTCCGGACGGCTGGTACGCGCTCGGCTGTCAGGCGCAGCCGGCGCAAAGCGGCCAGGGCGGCGGCCGGGAACTGTCGCTCAATCCCTTCGACATCATGGTCACCGCGGAAGCGGACGTCCAGCCGGTGCGCGTGGCGCTCTACCGGCTGGACGGCGCGGCGCCCGAGCGCGTCTGGAGCAGCGAGCACGGCTTGACCAGTATGGCCTGGAGTGACGACCACGGCTGGCTCGCGGCCGGCGGGCGCGAGAACAGCGGACCGGCCCGGCTCTTCGGACTCACCATGCCGAACGGTCGCCGCGTGCTGGCGGCCTGGGAGGGGGGCGACGTTCTGGATCTCGAGGTCGTCGGCAAGGACAACGATCCCGACGAGGTCCTGGCCGTCCAGGCTCATCCGGGCCGCTTGACCCGCCTGGCGAGAGCCGGCAAGGACGACGCCGTGGCGCTCGGCGCGCCGCTGGACGGCCGCGCGCCGGTGCGCTGGGGGCGCCTCACCTGGCAAGGGGCAGCCGGCGGCCAGGAGCCTCGCTTTGCGGTGCGCACGGGGATGACCCCGCGTCCGGACGGTACGTGGTCCGCCTGGGCGGACCTGGGTCGCGGCCGCGACCTGGATCTCGGCAAGCTGCCGGCCGCCCGTTGCCTGCAGTGGCGGGTCGTGCTGCCGGCGGGCAGCCGGCTCGACGCGGTCACGGTCAGCGCGCTGGCGCCCAATCTGGCGCCGCAGATCACGCTCCTGGAGCTGCAGCCGGCTGGCGAGATGCTGCGCGGCGGCATGATGGCAGCGAGCGAGAACGTCACTCAGCATTTCGAAAGCGGCCTGCAGATCGAGTACAGCACGCAGCGCCGCGAGGACCGCCGGATCGATCGCGAACGCGCGGCGGCGCTGCGCCCGCTGCGCACGGTGAGTTGGCACGCCCGCGATCCCAACGAGGACCGCCTGCAGTACCGCGTGCTGTATCGCCGCGAGGGGCAGTCCGTGTGGCTGCCGCTGGAAGGGCCGCTTCTCGATCAGGTGCTGACATGGGATACCGCGACGCTGGCGGACGGCTACTACGAGCTGCGGCTGGTGGCGAGCGACCGGCTCGACAATCCCGAGCCGCAGGCCTTGACCGCTGAACGTGTGCTGCGGCGAATTGCGGTCGATAACACGCCGCCCGATCTGACCGGTTGGGAACTGCGCGGGCACGCCGGCGGGTTCGCGCTGGCGCTGCGCGCCAGCGACGC
>JAQULN010000468.1 GCA_028718575.1 Candidatus Krumholzibacteriia bacterium
GGTCTCGAGTATACCGACCAGTTCGACCTCGCCCGCCGCGGCCGCCGCGCCGTCGCGCACGGCACCGGCGCCGCCACGCCACCGCGCGTGACCGCCGTCGACTTGCGGCGCAACCGCAGTCAGCAACTGCACGACCCGGGCAGCGAGGTCTGGCGCGACGTTGCGTTCGGCGAGGTCCAATACTGGCAGGCGCCGCTGCCGGACGGCGAGTTGCTGGACGGCCGCATCTACTGGCCGGTCGACTACGATCCCGCCCGCACGTATCCCGTGATCGTCTACTACTACGGCGGCACCACGCCGGTCGGCGTGGACTTCGGCGGCCGCTACCCCAAGAACGTCTGGACCGGCCAGGGCTACATCGTGTACGTGCCCCAGCCCAGCGGCGCCATCGGCTACGGGCAAGCGTTCGCTGCCCGCCACGTGAACGACTGGGGCAAGCGCACCGCCTGGGAAGTGATCGCAGCCACGCAGGCGTTCTTGGACGCGTTCCCGGCCGCCGATCCGGAGCGCGTAGGCTGCATCGGCGCCAGCTACGGCGGTTTCTTGACCATGTATCTGCTCACGCAAACCGACCTCTTCGCCGCCGCGGTCAGCCACGCCGGCATCTCCTCGCTCGCCAGCTACTGGGGTGAAGGACTGTGGGGCTACGTCTACGGCGCCCGCGCTTTGGCCGATGCGTTCCCGTGGTCGGACCGCGATCTCTACGTGGAGCAGAGCGCGCTCTTTCACGCCGACAAGATCACGACACCGCTGCTACTGGTGCACGGTGACAGTGACACCAACGTGCCGGTGGGCGAGAGCGACCAACTCTTCGTCGCGCTGAAACTGCTCGGCCGCGAGGTCGACTATGTGCAGATCCAAGGCCAGGATCACCACATCATCGATCGCGACCAACGCATCGTCTGGAACGATACCATCCTGGCGTTTTTCGCGAAGTGGCTCAAAGAACAGCCGCAGTGGTGGGAAGACCTCTATCGATCGCCGTGATGGGCGCTTCAGCCGTCCAAGACCTGGCGCGCCTTGGCGGCCAGATCGCGTGGCGTGAACGGCTTTTGCAGATAGTGCAGGCCTTCGGCCAGGATGCCGTGGTGCGCAATGATGTCGCTCGTGTATCCCGAGATGAACAAGGCCGGCAACCGAGACCAGGCGCCGAGCAGAGCGCGATGCAACTGGGCGCCGTTCATGCCCGGCATGACCACGTCGGTGATCAAGAGGTCGCAGGGCTGGATGCCGTCGGCCAGCAGTTCCAGGGCGGCCGCCGGCGTCGCGGCCGGCACCACCGTGTAGCCGTACTTGGCGAGAGCGGCGGCCGTCAGACCGCGCACCGCGTCGTCGTCCTCGACCAGCAAGACGCGCTCGCTGCCGTATAGCGGTCGCGTCTCGCCGCCGGCCGGCAGCGTCGCCGGCCGGGCATCGACGCGCGGCAGATACACCTTGAAGACGGAGCCGTGCTTCGGCTCGCTGTAGACCGTGATGCTGCCTTGGTGCTGCTGGACGATCCCGAGCACCGTGGACAATCCCAGACCTGTGCCTTCGTGCGCATCCTTGGTGGTAAAGAAGGGCTCGAACACAATGCTGAGGGTCTCAGGGTCCATGCCGCATCCGTCGTCGCTGACCGCCAGCAATACGTGCGGGCCCGGCCGGCTGCCGGGATGGGCACGAATGTACTCGGTATCCAGTTCCACGTTCTGGGTCTCGATGCCAAGCGTGCCGCCGTCGCGCATCGCGTCTGCCGCATTGACCACGAGGTTGATGAGCACGTTGTGTAATTGAGATACGTCGGCTCGCACAGCGCCGAGCGCCGGTGCAAGCACCAGGTTCAATTGGATGTTCTCGCGCAGCAACCGGCGCAGCATCGGTTCGCTCTCCCGCACGACGTCGTTGAGATCCACCACCTTCATGTCCAGGACCTGCTTGCGGCCGAAAGCCAGCAACTGCGCGGTCAAGTCCCGCGCGCGCTCGGCCGCGCGCGTTATCGCGCGCAGATCCTTGCGCCGGGGATCGTCTTCCGCATGCGAGTGCAGTAACAGATCGGCAAACCCGAGAATCGGGGTGAGCAGGTTGTTGAAATCGTGGGCCACGCCGCCGGCCAGCCGGCCCACGGCCTCCATCTTCTGGGCCTGTTGCAGTCTCTCCTCCAGGCGCCGCACCTCGGTGATGTCGCGGCTGACCCCGCAGATGCCGACGACCTCGCCGGCGTCGTTGCAGACCGGCACCTTGATCGTTTCCACGACGGCCGTCTCGTCGTTCAACCGGCGCTCGTACACGTCGCGCGTCGCCTCGCCCGCCAGTACCCGGCGGTCTGTCGCCTGGATCTGTTCGACGTACTGCGGCGGAAACAGCTCGGCGTCGGTGCGCCCGACGATTTCCGCCATCGGCCGCCGCAGCAGCTCCTGACAGGCCTGGTTGACGTGCGTGTACCGCAGCTCGCGGTCTTTGAGGAAGATGTAGTCTTGCGCGGAGTCGAAGATCGCGCGCAAGCGGGCTTCGCTTTCGCGCAGCGCGGTTTCCGCTTGCTTCTGGGCGGTAATATCCTGCAGGACGCCGAACATGACGTTACGTTCGCGATCATACTCCGCCAGCGATCGGATGTCCGCCAGCTCGCCGTCGACGGGACGTCGGATCCGAAAGGTGACGTCGTAGGGCCG
>JAQULN010000469.1 GCA_028718575.1 Candidatus Krumholzibacteriia bacterium
CCGGCAAGGAGCTGCTCGCGCGCGCGATCCACTACGCGAGCCCTCGCAGCCACGGGCCGCTCATCGCAATCAACGTCGCCGCACTTCCCGAGACGCTGCTGGAATCGGAGCTGTTCGGCCACGACCGTGGTGCCTTCACCGGTGCAGACCGCGAGCACCGCGGCCGGTTCGAGCTGGCCGACGGCGGTACCCTGTTTCTGGACGAGATTGGCGATCTGCCGAGAAGCACGCAGGTCAAGCTGCTCCGCGTCCTGCAGGAGCAGGCGTTCGAGCGGCTCGGCAGCACGCGCACCCTGCGCGTCGATGCGCGGGTCATCGCGGCAACCAACCGCGACATCGAGGGAATGGTCGCCCGCGGCGAGTTCCGCGACGACCTGTACTACAGGCTCAACGTTGTCTCGATCGACATTCCGCCCTTGCGCGAACGGCGCGAGGATATCCCGGTGCTCGTCCAACATTTCCTGAGCCGGTTTGCCGTGGACGGCCAGGCGCCCGTCAAGGAGGTGTCGCGCGAGGCGATGGACGTGCTGCTCAAGTATCACTACCCCGGCAACGTCCGCGAGCTCGAGAACATCGTGCATCGTGCAGTGGTTCTCGCCAGGAGCGCATCGATCACGACAGCGGACCTGCCGATCCGCGTAACCCGGCCGAAGGCTGCGGGGGAGGTTACCGGCACGCCGGTTTTCACCGAGCGGGTCGCCGAGTTCGAGCGTGCGCTCATCGTCGAGGCGCTCGAACGCGCCGACGGCGTCCAGACCCGAGCGGCCCGGGCCCTCGGGATGAGCGAGCGGCACCTCCGCTACAAGCTGCGGAAGTACGGGTTGACGAGTGCTCAGGAGGAACCGCGCGCCGATCCCGCCTGAGTGCTCGCTTGCCGCCCACCTCGACCTTTTGGTCGAACCTGTCGACCATCCCGTCGCTTCTGACAACCGTGCGACTGCAGCTCTTGCTGGGGTGACGCCGCAACTCGCTTCAGCTGAGGTCGTTGAGACGGCCCACCTGGCGGCCAGACCTGGCGCGGCTCTTGCGCTGCCAGTCGGTGACGCGTCGCGAGTCGAAACGACCGACGCTGATATCGTGGCTGGTAACCTGGGAGGGTGTAACATGAAACGAACGATTATGACCGGCATGGTTCTGGTCCTGGCGATGGCGCTGTGGGCCGGCGCCTCGGCACAGACGACAACGAACGCGGCGCGACAGAATCAGGTGCAGGCGGCCGTCGGACCCCGCTTCGTGGACGCGAACGGCGATGGGATCTGCGACAACCTGGCCTTGGGCGGCGGCTTTGGCCGCGGGATGCGCGGGGGCTTTGGCCGCGGCATGCGCGGCGGCGCCGGCGCAGGATTGGCCTTCGGACAGAACGGCTTGTCCCTCGTCGACTCGGTGGCACGTGTGACGGGGCAGGAGCGCGCCGCCGTGCTCCAGGCCCTCCAGAGCGGGAAGACTCTGGCGCAGATCGGCGAAGCCGCCGGGAGATCCGCTCAGGATCTGGTCGAAGGCCTGCTCGAGGAGCGCAGGGCCACCGTCTCGCAGGCGGTGTCCGACGGCCGGCTGACGGCGCAACAGGCGGAGCAGTTGATGGCCTGGATGAAGACGCGGCTCGAGCTCAGCGTGCAGGGAAGGTGGCAGCCCGGTGGTGGGGGCTTCCGGGGACTCTGTCCCTGGGGCGCCTGGCCGGCCGGTTCGCCGGTTCAGCAACAGGGGAGATGACCGTTGGCGGTCGGGTTTCTCAACTGGACGATGGTGGCGCTGCTGTTCGCGGCGCCATCATCGCTTGAGTCCGCAGCGCTCGAGCGAGAGGCTCGCCAGATCGAGACGATGCTGGTGGCGCCCTGCTGCTGGATGCAGCAGGTGTCGGAGCACCAGTCGGAAGCTTCCGAAGGGGTCAAGCGGCAGATTCGGAGCCTGCTGACTGCCGGCAACACGCGGCAGCAGGTGCTCGATGCTTTCGTCGCGCAGTACGGCAGGCGGATCCTCGTGGTGCCCCCCGACGAGGGATTCGGCCGATGGCTCTACATCGGCCTGCTGGGCGGGTTCATTGCGGGGGGAGCGGGCCTCTTCCGATTCGTCCGACGGATGAGCAGGAGGCAACCCGGCGCGGATGCCGCGCCTCCGCAGACCGTGGATTCGGCCTACGCCGAGCGGCTCGAGCAAGAGCTGCGAAACCTGGACTGAGTCGGACTCCCTTCAGTCCGGCTGTTCCTCCAACCCTTCAGCTCCCGGATCCTGTTCGGCGCCTCGTCTGCCGCGAAGCCGCGCGCGGCGACTGGGCTGACCGAAGCGGGCGCGCAGACTGATCGCGAGGTAATCCTCTGTTGAATTGGAGGGCTCCGTTTCCGCCCGGCTCGACGATCTGCTCAGCGGGCGGCGCCCGGCGCCCGCGCGGGCGGCTTCAGCAGCAACTGCGCTCCGGCACGGAGGAGACCCTGTTCGCTGCCGGCCATGAGGAAGCTGTAGTCCGGGCGGCTCATCCAGGCCAGCGGCCCCCCCAGCCACTTCTTGTTTCTCAAGGTCGCATCGTGGATCGTCGTGACGAGCGCCTCGTACTGCGGCTGGCCCTCCTTGAAGCCCGAGAAGTTCCCCAGGTCATTGCTCCCGACATGCA
>JAQULN010000470.1 GCA_028718575.1 Candidatus Krumholzibacteriia bacterium
CCAGCCTGGGCCAGGAAACCGTTCCGACGACCGTCGGCAAGCTCGTGTTCCGCAACGTCGGCGCGCGCCGCGACTGGGTTTTCACTGAATTCAGCCGCGGCGGACCGCAGACCGGTGTGCTGATCAAACAGTTCGCCGACGGCGGTCGGCTCGAATGGGAACTTACCGCGGACAGGGCGCACTACGAAAACGGGTCATGGCGTTTCGACAACGGCACCCTGGTGCGGTACGAGTACCGTGACGGCGACGCGCTCGGCACCGCCGCCGAGTTCCCTTTCGAAACCCGTGTCATGCCCGAGGTTGACGAAGCCCCCAGCGACATCATTATCGATCTGCGTCCCGCCGAACAACTTGCCGTGGCGGACATGTGCCGTCTCTTGCGCGGGCATGTCAACCTGCCGCGCGCGACGCGCCGGGTCTTCGCAACCACCATCTGGCAACGCCGCGCCGCGCCCTTGGCGTGCCTGGTGGCGGTCCTGCTCGCCGTCGGGCTCGTCGCCGCGGCTGAAGAGGCCCATGTCCTGCGCGGCTTTGCCGGGGCGGTCGGCGGCATGATCGGTTACTACTTCGTCAGCCACGCCTTTGTCCTCTTCGGCAAGAGCGGCTGGCTGCCGGCCGTTGTCGCCGGCCTCGCCCCGACCGCGGCGTTCCTGGTCTGGGCCATGTACAGGGTGTACCGTTGCCGGTAGGAGCCCGCGGGTCGTGGCCGAAATCCAGACAGGACAGCAACCCAGTGACCGTGAGCGCCCGACCGACGCCGCGTGCGATGGCCCGCCGGCACGTTGCGCCCTGATCTTCATCAACTGGAACTCGGCCGATCTCGTCGCGGCCGCGGCCCGCAGCGCTTTCGCGCGCGCGGCCGTGCCGGCAAGCATGCGCGTCGTCGTGGTCGATAACGGATCACGCCCCGAGTCCGTCGCCGACCTGCGCCGGGCGCTTCCCCAGGCCACGATCATCGAGCTGCCGGAAAACCGCGGTTTCGCCGCCGCGGCCAACGCCGGGCTGCGGACCGTCAGCGAACCGTTTGCCCTGATCCTGAACGCCGATATCGAATTCCGGAACGACGCCCCGCGGCTCCTCGCCGACGCGCTCGAAGCCCGGCCCAACGCCGCCCTGGCTTGCCCGCGGCTGCTGCGCCCGGACGGGAGCGAACAGGCCGCGGCCGTACCCGAACCGACCTTGTTCGGCGAACTCGTCAGCCGCAGCCTCGCGCGCCACCTGCTGCGCGTGTCGGCAAACGAAGTCAGTGCCGTGCCCGGAATCGTCGGGCCATGCATGGCCGTACGGCGAGACCGTCTCGAACGGGTCGGACTGCTCGACGAACAGTTCTTCTTCTTTTTCGAAGAAACCGACTGGTGCCGGCGCATCCGCAACGCCGGGCTCGAAGTTCTCTATGTACCGACCGCCAACGTCATTCATCTCCAGGGCGTGTCCGCCAACCGCCGGCCGATACGGGCGCGCGTCCAGTTTTACCGCGCGCGTTACCAGTACTTCCGGAAACACCGCGGCCGCGCCGCGGTGGCCGTGCTCGGGTTCGGCCTGTTCCTGCGGCTCACCCTCAATCTCCTGTTCTACACAGTTTATGCCCTGCTCAGCGGCGGACGCCGGGCCGCGCGCGACCGGGTTGCGGTCTGCGCCGCGCTCTGGGCCTGGCACGCGCTCGGGTGCCGGCCCAGATGGGGGTTCGAACCGTGACGCGTCCGCGCCGCCCCCCCACACTCGTGCTCTGCGCCGTTGCCGGCGCCGTACTGCTGCGCGTCATCCTCTGCGCCGCGGCCATGACCGCGCCCGAACGCTGCCGCGAACCGGACAGCGCCGACTATCTCGAACTGGCGCGGAACCTGAGGTTGACCGGCGCATACGCGCGCAACGGCGAACCGGAACTGTTTCGCACACCCGGTTATCCGGCGTTCCTGGCCCTGCTTCAATCCGGATTCGTCGGCCCCGAGGCCGGCCTGACTTTTGCGCTCCTGATCCAGGTTGCCGCCGACATCGCGCTGTGCCTCCTGCTCTGGTACTGGGGCGCGAACCTGATTGGCCGCCAGCTGAACGGCGGCGCGGCCGCATTCGCCGTCGTCTGGCAGGCCGCGGCCGGGGTTTCGGCCGTGTTCGCCTGCAAACTGCTCAGCGACTCGCTGTACGCGGTTCTCCTGCTCGGCGCGCTGACCGCCGCCGCAACGGCCGTCACGGCCGACGAACGCGCCCGGCGCGGCAACCCGGCCGCGCTTACTGCCGGCCTGCTTCTCGGCATCGGCTGGCTCTGGCGCGCGGTCACCGGTCCTTTCGTAATCGTCCCGGTCGCGGCGCTGCTGTTTCGGCGTCAGTGGCGGCGCGCGCTGATCCTGAGCCTGGCGGCGCTGCTGATCGTCGCGCCCTGGATTCTGCGCAACCGTTGCGCCGCCGGGTTCACCGGCGTGAGCACCGTGGCCGCGATCAATCTCTATCGTTACAACGCCGCCCTGCTCCTGGCCCGTGAACATGGAATCGGGTTCGCGGCGGAACAGGCCAGGATCGACGCCGAACTGGCGGCGTGCCCGGACCAGGCCGCCGCCGCGCGCCTGGCGTTGCGCCGCGGTCGCGCCGCCATCCTC
>JAQULN010000471.1 GCA_028718575.1 Candidatus Krumholzibacteriia bacterium
CCCGCGTCGCCGCGGCGCCGCCCCGGGAGCAGCCGTCGCTGCAGCACCGGCTCCGCGTCGTGAACGACCTGCTCGCCCGGCACGATCCCCTGGCCGACGCCGATGAGTTGGGGGCCATGGTCGGCGATCTCCAGGATCTACTGGCGCATCTGGACGCCCACGGCACCAGCCTGCCGGCCGGTGGCACCTATCTCGCGGTCATGCCCGCTGTCTCCGAACAGCCACAGGTACGCTGCAGCCTGTCGCTGCCGGTTGGCTGGCGACATGGCGACGATGGACGCGTGCTGCTGGTCTTGGTCAGGTCTCAAGGCGGCGAGCAGCGGGCCGTGGCCGCGGCGCCGCGCTTCTTGGCCGAACAGACCGCCCGTAGTGCGCCGCATGGCACGGGTGTCATCCTGGCGATTGCGCACCTGGGCGAGCTCGCGGACGGCGAGATCTCGACCGAACTGGCCGGAGCGTTGCTCGTGTGGTTGCGCGATTTCCTGGGCTGCGGGCCGGTCTATCTGGCCGGCACCGACCTCTTGGCGGCGACGGTGCTCGAGGTCGCAGCGGTCCGGCGCGCCGATCTGGCCGGCGTCATGATGGTCACGGGAATGAACTTCGTGCCGTACCCTGACGACGACGCCGAGGCGTTGCGGGCTCGCGTCGCGGAATTGGATCCCTCGCTGCCGGCAAGCTGGATCTGGTTTCCCGGCGAGCAGCAGGCCGGCGATCAAGCGGCGGCTCTGCGCCGCGCCCTGCGCGCCGCCGGCCTGCGCCTGCGGCCGGCGCGCGCCGTCGAAGGCGGTCTGAACCTGTCCCAGGCCTGGACCCGCGCCCTGCTCTGGACCTTGCAACAAGATCCCTGAACAACCGTATTTTCCTAACTGTGGACGGAGCCGGTCAACCGCCGTAGCAACAGGGTGCAGACACAGCCGGGAGCTTGCGAATAGCTCGAGGACGCCGCGGGTATCCAGCGCGCACTGCAACCGAAACCCGAACCAGGAGTCGAAACCATGACCTCTCGTGACTGCGCGCTCGCCCGCCGCCTGTTTCGCACCCGCGGCGGCGCATTCTCGCTATGGCTGCCGATGTTGATCGCCAGCGGCCTGCTCCTGGCCGCCGCGCCGCTGGCGGCCGCCGAGCCCGTGCTCAAGGACGGCGTTCCGCACGTGACCAACCCTGCCGCGCCGCGCGACGGCGTCGAGGAACTGCGGCTCGAGGAATGCTGGCGCCGCGGCGGCGAGGACGACGACGAGGTCATCCTCGGCCTGGTCTCGAGCGTGCTGACCGACAAGGACGGCAACCTCTACGTGCTGGACGCGCAACAGAACGAGATCCTTGTCTTCGGACCGGACGGCCGCCTGCTGCGCACCCTCGGCCGCCGCGGGCAAGGACCCGGCGAGTTCGAAAACGCCCAGCGGATCACCTTCCTGCCTGGCGGCGACGCGATCGGGGTGGCGCAGACCTTCCCGGGCAAGTTCGTCGGGATCAACTTGGACGGCACGCCGGCCGGCGACATCAAATTGGGGGGAGAGCCCGCCGCCGGCGGTTTCTGCGCGCTGATCGGCGCCCAGACCGGCGGCGATAATCTGGTGGCCGCGGGCATCGACGTTGCGTTCAACCAGGCCGAGGCGACGATGAACCGCAACCACTTCGTCCGCAGCTACCGCCGCGACGGCACGGTCGGACACGAGTATCACACCAAGAACGTGCGCTGGGATTTCAGCAGCGGCTTCACGATGAAAGAGACCGACAACGACTACGTCTGGTGGCGGATGGCGGTCGACCGCGAGGGCCGCGTCTTCCTCGGCATTCCGCGCGAGGACTACGAGATCAGCGTGTACAGTCCCGAAGGCAAGCTGGAACGGGTCTTCGGCCGCGCTTACGAGACCTGGCCGCGCAGCGCCAAGATCCAGGCCCGCTTCGACAGCATTGTCGACGCGCAGCTGCGGCAGCTACCACCGGGCACCAACGTCGACGTCGCCAAGGTCGAGCAGGACATCTGGGGCATCCAGTGCCAGCCCGACGGCACGTGCTGGGTCACCACCAGCCGCGGCATGTACGAACCGCCAGCCGGCGTGTTCACCGTCTGGGACGTCTTCGACCGCGACGGCGTCTTCGTCAAGCAGGTCCAGGCCAAGGTGCCCGGCAAGCCCGGCACCGACCTGATGCTGGTCACCGAGCACGGCTTTGCGATCATGATCACGGGCTTCTGGGACAGCGTCCTTTCCGTGATGGGCGCGACCGCCGAGGACGATGACGCCGAATCCATGCAGATCGTCTGTTACAAGATCCTCTAGACCTAGGAGTCGTGATCAATGAACACTCGCCCGATTCGCCTGGCCGCCGCGGCGCTGGCCGCCCTGGCGGCGCTCGCGCCGGTCGTGCTGGCGGCCGCCGGCACGGCCGCTGCCGCTGTCGTCGACAATCCTCTCGACCCGCCCCAGGGCCGCCGGACTCTGGTTTTGCGGGAACTCTGGCGTGCCGGCGGCGAAAGCGACGATGTCTTCTTCGGCAACGTCGGCGGCGTGCTCGCCGGGCCGGACGGCGAGGTGCTCGTGCTGGACAGCCAGCTCGCCCAGGTGCAGGTCTACGATGCCCAGGGCC
>JAQULN010000472.1 GCA_028718575.1 Candidatus Krumholzibacteriia bacterium
GACCGCCGCCGGCCTCGTCGCGGAGCGGTGGCTGCAGCGCCGGCGCA
Organism: Candidatus Krumholzibacteriia bacterium; assembly: GCA_028718575.1. Lineage (GTDB taxonomy): Bacteria > Krumholzibacteriota > Krumholzibacteriia > LZORAL124-64-63 > LZORAL124-64-63 > Glo-17. The sequence continues at coordinate 48 of JAQULN010000472.1, forward strand.
CGGTTGATGAGACGGCCGAACGACCCGCGGCGGGCGGCGGCCGCGAAGGTTTCGCCTGGCCGGATGTCATGCTGGCCGTGGCGCGGCGTCCGTTAGTGTCTTGACCGAAGCGGCCGCACCGCGGCCGTCGTATCCGCCCGCGAGGGCACCACAGCGAAGGAGTTGTTCATGTCCGAGAAATTCGCCACCGGCGACGGTTACAAGGTCCGCGACCTGGAACTGGCGTCCCGCGGACGCATGAAGATCGATTGGGCCGAGTCGCGTATGCCGGTGTTGATGCGCTTGCGCGACGAACATGCCCGGCGGCAGAGCCTCAAGGGCATGCGCATCGCCGGTTGCCTGCACGTCACCAAAGAGACGGCGGTGCTCGTCGAGACGCTCAAGGCGGCCGGCGCGGAGATCAGCTGGTCCGGGTGCAATCCGCTATCGACCCAGGACGAGGTGGCCGCCGCGCTGGCCGCGGCCGGGGTGAGCATCTACGCCTGGCACGGGATGAGCGTCGATGAGTTCTACTGGTGCATCGATCGCACCCTCGACTTCCGGCCCATGCTGACCCTCGATGACGGCGCCGATTTGATCTTCTCGGTGCACAACCGGCACCCCGAACTCGTCGCCGGCATCATCGGCGGCACCGAGGAAACGACGACCGGCGTGCATCGCCTGCGCGCGATGGCGACGGCCGGCGCCCTGAAGTACCCCGTGATCGCGGTCAACGACGCCGAGACCAAATGGGATTTCGACAACGTCTTCGGCACCGGACAGAGCAGTATCGACGGCATCATGCGGGCGACCAGCGTGCTGCTGGCGGGCAAGAACTTCGTGGTGGCGGGCTTCGGTCACTGCGGCAGCGGCTGTGCGCTGCGGGCGGCGGGGCTCGGCGCCCGTGTCATCTGCACCGAGATCAAGCCCACCGCGGCGCTCAAGGCGGTCCTGTACGGGTACCAGGTGCGCACGATGGATGAAGCTGCCCGCATCGGCGACGTGTTCATCACCGCCACCGGCTGCAAGGACGTCCTCACGCGGCGGCATTTCGAGGTCATGAAAGACGGCGCGATCGTCTGCAACACCGGTCATTACGACTGTGAGATCAACTTGACAGACCTCGCCGCCCTGGCAACCGGCAAGCGCGAGATCCGCGCCAATTGCGAGGAGTACACGCTGGCGGACGGACGGCGCATTTATGTCTTGGCGCAGGGCCGGCTGGTGAATCTGGCTGCGGCCGAAGGCCATCCGAGCGAGGTCATGGATATGAGCTTCGCCAACCAGTTCCTGAGCATGGTGCGCCTGGCCGCCGAGGGTAAGACGCTGCCGATCGGTGTGCACGACATCCCCGAGCGGCAGGACCAGGAGATCGCCCGCATCAAGCTCGCGACGCTCGATGCCGGCCTCGACGAACTGACGCCGGAGCAAGAGGCCTATATCAACGACTACGCCGCCGGCACGTAGGCTTGCCGGCGAATCCGGGCGGGCGCTGCCGGTCGCGGAGGAAAACGCTGTCTCCGATCGCGTTTTACGCTATGCTGTCGGGTGAGCACGACGTCAGCGAGCTGGAAAGGAGCAGCGATGACCAGGCGAACCGCCCGCCCGCGTGTCGTTTCGTGGTTGGTCTGCGGCGCCAGCCTGACGGCCGGTCTGTTGCTGCTTGCGCTGCCGGCGGTGACGGCGCCGGCGGCCGATACGGCACAGGGTGACCCTATCGACGCCGCGAACCAGGCGCCGGCGCGGGTCCATCTGCTCACCTATGACGGGCCGATCTCGCCCGTCGCGGCCGAATACATTACCAACCGGCTCGAGCAGGCCGCGGCCGCCGGCGCAGCGGCCGTCGTGCTGCAACTCGATACCCCGGGCGGCCTCGACGCGTCCATGCGCGTGATCGTCAAGGCGATCCTTGCGGCGGAGGTGCCGGTGATCGTGCACGTGGCGCCGCCGGGGGCGCGGGCCGCGTCGGCCGGGGCGTTCATCCTGCTCGCCGGCCACGTCGCCGCGATGGCGCCTGGCACCAACGTCGGCTCGGCCAGTCCGGTCCAGATCGGCGGCGGCATCGCCGACAGCACCATGGCGGCGAAGGTCGCCAACGACGCTGCCGCCTACATCGCCTCGCTTGCCCGCCAGCGCGGCCGCGACGAAGACCTGGCTCGGCGCTTTGTGACCGAGGCGATCAACCTCACGGCCAGCGAGGCGCTCGCCGCCGGCATGATCGATGCGATCGCCGGCACGACGACCGCGCTGCTGGACAGTCTGCAAGGCCAGCAGGTGACCGTGGGCGAGCGGAGCCAGACGCTCGCTCTCGGCGGAGCCGTGATCGAGGTCCAGCCGCTGGGACCTCGGCAGCGGCTGCTCAAGTGGCTCGTCGATCCCAATGTCGCTTATCTATTGATGTTGCTCGGCATCTACGGGATATTCTTCGAACTCAGCAACCCCGGAGCGCTGGTGCCGGGCATTCTCGGCGCCATCAGCCTGCTGCTTGCGCTCTTCGCGTTCCAGGCCCTGCCGGTCAATTATGCCGGCATCGCGCTGATCTTGCTCGGTGT
>JAQULN010000473.1 GCA_028718575.1 Candidatus Krumholzibacteriia bacterium
CGCTCAATATCGGCCTGATCGTAGCGGCGCTGAATTCGGTGTTCCTGTTGCTGCCCATGTTCCTCTATGTGAACTTCCAGCCGTCCTTTCTGGCCTATGCGATGTCGAGGCTCGGCGACAGCCGCAGTGTTTTTCCCTACGTCAAGCCGCAAGCGATGACGGCCTTGACCTGCGCGGCGTGGCTGGTCGGCGCCTGGACCGCGCAGCACGTGCGGGTCGGCCTGCCGCGGTTCCTGTCGCTGCCCAGGGTCGGCGCGGTGATCTCGACCTGGCGGGCGACCGGCTTGTTCCTGCTCTGCGTCGCGCTGGTGGCGTATTTCGTCGCGACAGGCGGCTTCTCCCTGCTCGAGGTCATCAGCCCATCGCGCAAGACGATCGCGGACCTGTATGGCAGCTACTGGATCTCTACGTTCCTGATTTATGTGCCGGCGATCCTTGCCGCCTTGATGGTGGCCGGCCGCGGCAAGGTGACGCCGCGCGCCTTGCTGTTTCTGACCTTGGCGGTGCTCGTCGCTTTCGGGACCGGCCAACGCCGGACGATCTTCCTGCTCGTTCTCATCGTGTTCTTCTCGCTGCTAGCCTCGCGTGCCGCCACGGGGTCAGCGACCGTATCGGGGCGGCAGGTCAGGCGCGCCATGGTGCTGTTCCTGACCATCCTCGCGCCGCTGGGGCCCTTGCTCTGGGCCGCGCGCAACTATTTCACCCAGCTCGCTGTCGGTTTCGGCGCGGTGACCAATCCCTTCGTCTACCGGGGGTTCTGGGAGTTGTTCTTCGGCTCGGCCGCGACGGGATTTCGGACCGCTGTCTCGGTGCTCGACATGTGGGAGGCAGGGAGCGCCAGCCCCGGCTACTCGTTCAGCTACGTCCTCGCGGCACCGATTCCGCGGGCTATCTGGCACGACAAGCCGATCGCGCCGGACGGAGTGCTGCAGGATTTCCTGAACATCCCGACGAACCCATCGCTGTTCGTCGCCGCAGATCTCATGTTCAATTTCTTCCTGTTCGCGCCGTTTGCCGCCTTGATCCTCGCCTACGCGTTCTCCAGGCTGGGTGTCGTGCTCTGGCAAGAACTGCGCGGCGCCGGCGACGGCGGACCGCCAGTCAGCCTGCCGGGGGTCGTCCTGTTTGCGATCTATGTTTCCGGCGCGATCGTGCTTTTCAAAAACGGCCTGGCTCCGTTCGTGATCTTCGTCCTGTCGACCAGTGCCATGCTGGTGATCGTCGCCGCGCTCACCGTCAAACGAAAGCGTTGTCTGCGATGACAGTGCGCGTCATGCTCGTGGCGCCCTATGAGCGGCCGCAGCTGAGCGGTGGCCAGGCGCGAGCTGGGCGATTGCTTGCCGATGGCCTGGCTGCCGACGCGCGCGTGGATTTCCACCACGTCGTTGTTCCTCACCAGGCAGAGGCGAAATCCTTCAGCCAAGCACTCCGCTTCCGGCTGCGATTCTACGGACAGTTCCTGGCCGGGCTCGGCCGCCAGCGCCCGCAGGTCGTGCACTTCTTCTCGCCCTGCAGCGCCGCGGGTTTCGCGGAGAAGACCGTGCTGGCGGTGGGCGCGAAGATGGCCGGCGCCCGCATCGTGATCAATCTGCGCAGCGACTTGCGGCCGTTGTTGGCGGTGTGCGGTCGCCGGCGTCGTCGTTGGTGGCTGTGGGGTTTGCGGCGCTATGACGGAGCGATCTGCCAGTTCCGCGCGCTGCGGGATTTCTTCGTGGCCGAGGTCGGTCTGCGCAAGGACCGGATCTTTGTCGTGCCGAATGCGGTCGCGCCGCGCGCGTTCTATCTGACGGATGAGGTGCTGGCGCAGCGATTCCACGAGCGACGCCTCGTCTTCCTCGGCAGCCTACAGGAGGTCAAAGGCGTCGATACGCTGCTCGCAGCCGCGGGCCTGCTGCGCGATCGCGGCTGGCTGCGAGAACCGATCGATATCGTGGGCGAAGCCGGTTCGCAGGATTTCCTGGCGGCCTTGTCGGCGCTCGGCGAACGGCTGGCGCTCGGTGCGGCGACCGTCTTCCACGGACCGAAGTACGGACCTGAGAAGGCCGCGCTGTTGGAACGGTCAGGGGCGCTGGTATCGCCGTCGCGCAGGGAAGGATTTCCCAATGTCGTGCTCGAGGCGCTCCAAGCCGGGGTTCCGGTCGTACTGTCCGAAACCGGAGCCGCCGCCGATATTGCCGCCGCGTTCGGCGACGCCGTGCGCCTCGTGCCGGTCGATGCGCCGGACGCCGTGGCCGAGGCGGTGGTCGCGCTCTTCGCGGAACCGGACGCCTACCGGCAGGCGGCGCGGGCGGCGGTGCGTATCTGCGCCGATTTCCTACCCGACAACATCAAGGAGCTATACTACCAGGCTTACGCCGCGCTGAGCGCTTGAGAGCCACGCCTGGCCGCGCGATCGCGGTGGTGCGGCGGTGGTCACCAGGCGACTTCGGGCGGCGGCTTGCCCTGGGCGATGGCCGTCAGGATCAGCTCGGTCCGTTCGGCGATCACCTGCCGATCGAAACGCGCGGCCAGCGCGCCGGCGTTGTCCCTGACCCGCCGGTAT
>JAQULN010000474.1 GCA_028718575.1 Candidatus Krumholzibacteriia bacterium
CGTGCTGCGCCCGGTCGTCCCGGGGATCTACACCCCGGTCCTCGACGAGCTGGCGAGCCTGAATATCACCTGCCGCGAGCACACGGAAACCTACTGATCTGCTCATGGCCACGCGCGTGCGTTTTGGAACTGACGCGACCGCCCCGCTGGGGGTGGCCGTTTCTCTTAAATCACACTAAAATAGTCTTTTCATTGGGCCGAAACGATGAGGATGGTCAACGAACGATGTCATACCGACCCACCGCCGACACAACCTCGAACCCGCCGCAGACGAGCGGAGCCGGTCGCGCGGCCTTCGCGGCCGACGCGCGCGAGCGAATCTTTCGCGATCTCGGCTTGCAGGCCGCGATGGGCGGCGCCAATGGCGGCGGCGATTGGTTCGCCAGCGGCCAGGACGTCTTGGAGAGCCGCAGCCCGACCACCGGCGAACTGCTCGGCCGAATCACGCAAGCCGCGGAAGCCGATTACGAGCGCGTCATGCAGGCCGGCCAGCAGGCCTTCGCCGCGTTCCGCGCGCTGCCGGCGCCGCGCCGCGGCGAGGTCGTGCGGCAGGTGGGCGAGGCGCTGCGCCGCAAGAAAGACGCGCTCGGCGCGCTGGTCAGTCTGGAGATGGGCAAGATCCTGACCGAGGGGCTGGGCGAGGTCCAGGAGATGATCGACATCTGCGATTTCGCGGTCGGTCAAAGCCGCCTGCTCTCGGGCCCCACCCTGCAGAGCGAGCGGCCGGACCATCGCATGATGGAACAGTGGCATCCGTTGGGCACCGTCGGCGTGATCAGCGCCTTCAATTTCCCGGTTGCGGTGTGGGCCTGGAACGCGGCGCTCGCGTGGGTTTGCGGCGACACGACGGTCTGGAAGCCGTCGAGCAAGACCCCGTACTGCGCCATCGCCTGCCAGAACATCGTCAACGAGGTCTTCCGGGCGAACGATCTGCCCGCCGGCGTCAGCGGCGTCGTGATCGGCCGCGGCGCGACGATCGGCGAGCGGCTGATCGCCGACACGCGGGTGCCGCTGATCTCGGCCACCGGCTCCACGCGCATGGGCAAGCGCATCGGCGCGGTCGTAGGCGCGCGCCTGGGGCGCACCATCTTGGAACTTGGCGGCAACAACGCGTTGATCATCGCCGCGTCGTGCGATCTGCCGGGCGCGCTCGCCAGCGCGTTCTTCGGCGCGGTCGGCACCGCCGGTCAGCGCTGCACCTCGACCCGCCGCTTGCTCATCCATGAATCGATCTACGACACCTTCCTCGCGCAACTTCGCGAGCGCTACGCGCAAGTGACGATCGGCGATCCCCTCGCGATGGCCACGCACATGGGACCGCTGATCGACGAGGACGCGGTCGCCGCTTTCGAGCGGGCGGTTGCCGCGGCGCGGCAACAAGGCGGCGAGATTCTCTACGGCGGCACGGTGCTGGCGCCCCTCTACGGCCGCCGCACGTTCGTCGAGCCGACCATCATCGCGATCGAAAACTCGGCGCCGATCGTCCAGCACGAGACCTTCGCGCCGATCCTCTACGTGATGAAATACCGCACGCTGGAGGAAGCCATCGCGCTGCATAACGACGTGCCCCAAGGTCTCAGTTCGGCCATCTACACCGACTCGCTGCGCGAGGCCGAACGGTTTCTCAGCTACGGGGGCTCCGACTGCGGCATCGCCAACGTGAATCTCGGCACCAACGGCGCCGAGATCGGCGGCGCCTTCGGCGGCGAGAAGGAAACGGGCGGCGGGCGCGAGAGCGGTTCCGATTGCTGGAAGGCGTACATGCGCCGCCAGACCAATACTGTCAACTGGGGTGGACAGGTACACCTGGCGCAGGGGGTTCAGTTCCCCGGGTGAGGTTGGTGTCCACACGGTTCGCGCCACTGGTCTGCGCAGGTGCCGCCACGAGCCGCTCCGCGACGCGTGGGTCGGGCAAGGCCGCGCCGCACCGGTCGCGATGGCGGCCGTCGAACTGGAGTTGGGCGCGACGGATGTCGCTTCACTGCCCGCGTGGCGAACCAGCCTGGCGCGGGCCGTGCCGAATCCGTTCAACCCGACGACCGTGCTGCGGTTCACCCTCGCCAAGGATGGGCCCATCACGCTGCGAATCTATGACCAGCGGGGGCGCCTGGTACGGCGACTGGTCGACGAGCGTTTCGTCGCCGGCGAACACACGGCCGCGTGGGACGGCCGCGACGGCGAGGGACGCACGCTGGCTGCCGGCGTCTACCTCGTCGAGTTGCGCGCCGGCGTCGTGCGGCAGATGCAGAAGTTGACGCTGGTGAAGTGATCCGTCGCGGATCATGGCGTCGAGAGGAACCCGCACCGCGACCCCGGCCGCCGTCCCAGCGTGGTGGGCAGCCGGGGTGATATCGCGGTCGATGCTCGCGGGCCTGTGCGTTGACGCGTGAACGTATCTTGCCATCACCGTCACCCGGCGGTAGGCTCTCCACCATGCGTATCGGCTTTGGACTCGATCGCCATCGGCTCGCCGCGGGACGGCGCTGTGTACTGGGCGGGGTGTTCTTCTGCGACAGCCCGGTCGGGCCAGTCGGT
>JAQULN010000475.1 GCA_028718575.1 Candidatus Krumholzibacteriia bacterium
GGCCGACCTTGATCAGCGACCGTATGCATAAGGCTCTCAACGAACAGATTCAGGCCGAACTATTCTCGGCGTATCTCTACTTGTCGATGTCCGCCTATTTCCAAGACCAGGGTTTGGAGGGGATGGCGAACTGGATGACCGTGCAGTTCCATGAAGAGCAGGAACACGCGCTCAAATTCGTCCACTACCTCAACGAACGCGGCGCCCGCGTTGAGCTGGAGGCGCTGGGCAAACCCGCCAAGGAATGGGCGACGCCGTTGGCTGCATTTGAGGCTGCGCTGGCTCACGAACGCATGATCTCCGGCCGCATCGACGACCTCGCCAATCTGGCCGTCGCGGAGAAGGATCACGCGACTCTGAATTTGCTGCAGTGGTTCATCGCCGAGCAGGTTGAAGAGGAAGCGAGCGTCGACGCGATCGTCACGCGGTTGCGTCTGGTCGGCGATCGGGGATCGGGCCTGTTCATGATCGATCGCGAGATGGCGAAGCGAGCGCTTGCCGATTAGAACCTCATGGAGCGGCCGCAACCGGCGGCCGCCCTGTGCGGGAGATTACGAGCCCCGCCGGACGGACGGGGCTCGCTCCTTTGCCGGGGACCCGACGGTGCCGCTGTCAACCCGGATCATTCGTGGGTGATCCGGGTCAGGGCGCCGAGGGCTTGATTTTGAGGTCTTTGCCGGAGAATCGAATTTCCGGCGCCATGTCCATCTCTTCCGCCTGCATCATGTTGGCGGCGTTGATGGTCCAGATCGACGTCCGGCCTTCGACTTCCATGGCGTTGCTGTGGATGACGTCGCCCGGCACGGTAAAGCTGAGGCGCATGTCCATCTCGCCGAGGTGGCTCATCAGCACGTTCATGTGCTCCCAGGATTCCTCCATCGCGGCCAGGTCGCCCGCCTCGGTCGCCTCCTGTTCTGCCTCGGCTTCTTCCTCGGCTTCTTCCTCGGCGCTTGCGGGGTCTGTGGTCTGTGCGCCCGGCACGGTCGCGCTCGTCAGCAGATAGTTGCCGTCGTCGGTCGCCACGATCCGCAGCACCTCCTGCTCGGTGCCGTCGGCGCTACTGTTCAGGACGTTGAGCGCGCCGGAAAGCTTGCTGACGTCGGGGAACGCGATCTTCAGCGTGAGGCTCACGCCGTTTTCGTCGTCGGTGTACTTGTGGTCGACCAACTTGACGCCGGCGTCTTGGCAAATCGTCTCGACCCGCTGACGGGTCATCTCTTTGAGCGATGGTGGACTGGCGCCGAGATCCGCGCCATCGGCCGCGCCGCTGCTGGCCTGAAGCTTCTCGAACGCGTCGGCCACCTCGGCACTCATGGCGTAGGTAAGCGTGCAGGTGCCCGTGCCGTCCTTGTCGATCACGGTGTCCATGTGCATCTTCACGCAACCGGCGCTCAGGCCGAGGACCAGCGCCAGCACACCCAGCGAAATCGTCCGCATGGTCTGTCCTTTCGAAAGGAATGCCATCGGCGACCGCGGCACCCGTCGCAGTCCGGCCGCTGGCTGGAATCTAACGCTTGCGGCAAGATATGTCTGTAGCAAACATGGTCTGGACCTCGACGACCAAACCCGCTCGGGTAGGCCACTGACGCAAGGAGTCGACCCATGGCCGCCGATCTTCCCAGTTGCTTCAAGGCTTATGATATTCGCGGCCGGGTGCCGGACGAGGTGAACGCGGAACTCGCGTATCGGGTCGGGCTGGCCACCGCCGGTTTCCTGGGCGCCGGCAGCTTCTGTGTCGGCCGCGATTGCCGCCTCAGCAGCAACGATCTCGCCGCCGCGGTGATCCGCGGCGCCTGCGACGCGGGCTGTGACGTGGTGGACATCGGCTGCTGCGGCACCGAGATGGTGTATTGGACGGTCGCCCGCCGCGGTCTCGACGGCGGCGTGATGGTCACCGCCAGCCACAATCCCATGGATTACAACGGCATGAAGCTCATGCGCGAGCAGGCCCGGCCGATCAGCGGCGATACTGGCCTGAACGAAATCGGCGGCATGGTGGCCGGGAATCGGCTCGCGCGCGCCGCCGCGCCGGGCGTCGTTGTGCGCGAGCACGTGCAGGCCGCATTCGTGGACGATCTGCTCCGTCTCGTCGATCCCGCCACGCTGGCGCCAGCGCGCATCGTGGCCAACGGCGGCAACGGCTGTGCGGGACCCGTCGTGCGCGCCTTTGCCGAGCGGCTCGCGGCCCAGTGGCATCACATCCACGCCGAGCCGGACGGCACGTTCCCCAACGGGATCCCCAATCCTCTGCTGCCCGAGAATCGAGCCGCCACCAGCGAGGCCGTGCGCCGTTACAACGCTGATCTGGGCGTGGCCTGGGACGGCGATTTCGACCGCTGTTTCTTCTTCGATGCCGAGGGAGCGTTCGTCGAGGGTTATTACCTGGTCGGCTTGCTGGCGCGGGCGGCGCTGCGGCAAACGCCTGGCGCGGTCATTGTCCACGACCCGCGGCTGACCTGGAATACGATCGAGGTCGTGACGGCGGCCGGCGGGGTGCCGGTCATGAACAAGACCGGCCACGCGTTCATG
>JAQULN010000476.1 GCA_028718575.1 Candidatus Krumholzibacteriia bacterium
GAGTAGCGGTCGTTCAGCGCGATCGCGATGCTGAGACCCTCGGCCGGATCGCGGGTCCACTCGAGGATCTTCTTCGCCCAGTACATCCGCAGGTAGCCGTGCAGCTTGCCGCGCACCGCGAGTTCCATCTGGGCCGCGTTCCACAGCGAATCGTGAGTTGCCGCCGCTTCGAACGCGGCGAGGTCGTAGAGGTGAGTGCGCGGATCGTCGAGATGGTCCTCGAGGGTACGACGTCCCCAGGCCGGCAGCCCCTCGTAACGGTCGTAGTCGTGGTTGTAGTGACAGAAGTTGTCGGACAGTTCGCGGCGTACGATCAGCTCTTCGAGGAAAGCGTCGCGGCCGGCGGCGACGGCAGCAGCGGCGGCGGCATCAGCACTACCGGCAGCGCCGGCGCGCTGCGCGGCCGCGTAGGCGGCACGCTGCGGCGCGAGCTGGCCGAAGTGCAGGTAGGGCGAGAGGTCGGACTGGCCTGCGGTCGTCGGATCGTTGCGAGCGGTCGCGTAGGCGGCCAGGCGCTCGTCCAGGAAGTGCGCCAACGCCGCGCGGGCCGCCGCCTCGCCGGAGCGGCACCAAGCCAGCGCGCCGCCGGCGACCGGCGCCCGCAGCCGGCGCGCGAGCAGCGGCCAGTCGGGCCGCGCGATGTCTGGCAGCCAGGGGTAAGCATGCCGGCGCACCGCCGGCAAATCGGACAGGAAGCGAGGCAGCTGGCGGCGCAGCTTGGGCCGCAGCGTGCGCGCCGCGTACTCCTGTTTGTCGCTCGCCAGCCAGACCGGCACCACATTGTGCGCATCCACCAGGTGGACCGGGATCTCCACGCGCGCACAGACAGCTTGCTCCCACTGGCGACTGATCCGCAGCGGGTTGAAGTCGGTGACCAGGCAGCCGGCGTGACAGCTTGCCGCCAGCGCCGGGATCTCGCGCGCGGGATCGCCCCGTAGGCAGAAGAACGCGATCTGGAGCGTGGCCAGCTCGTCGTCGACCGAGCGCAGGCCGGCAAGCATGAACTCGAAGTGGCGGCGGGCTGCGCCAAGGAACGATGGTACGAGGCAGAAGACGACCCCCAGCGGCCGGCCGCCGGCAAGGGCGAGATCCTGCGCGTAGAGCAGCGCCCAGTTGTCGCGCACGCGCTGTTCCCGCCGCAGCCAATAGAGCACGGGGCCGGGCGCGATCTCGCCTCCGCGCAAGATGCGCACGCGTTCGGGTTGCACGCGGGTCGAGGAGGCCACCGTCGTCTCCCTTGCCTGGGCCGCGAGCGACAGCTTACCCGGATTGGGACGACGTGGCCAGAGCGCGATAGTCGCGATGCGTCAGCGCTGGAGGACGCGCGGCCGGCAGGCTAGCCCCTACGCTAGACGGCAGCAGGGGCGGGTGCCGGCGACGGTAGGTGGCGTTCCAAGATGGCCGCCAGGGCCTTCTGGTCGATGGGTTTAGCCAGGTAGTCGTCCATCCCCGCGTCCAGGCAGCGCTGGCGATCGCCTTTCATGGCGTGCGCCGTCAGAGCGATGATCGGCACTCGCGGCTCCAGCACCCCGTCGTTGCCCGCGCGGATACGCCGTACAGCTTCGTAGCCGTCCATCACCGGCATCTGCACGTCCATGAAGACCAGGCTGTAGCGGCGGCGCGCCAGCGCCGCCACCGCTTCGGCACCGTTGTCGACCACCTCCACCTGGTACCCCAGCTTGTGCAACAGGATGCTCGCTACCTTCTGATTCACCGGATTGTCTTCGGCCAAAAGCACCGGCAATCCGGGAACAGAAGCAGCGTCCGCCTCGGCGGCCGGCGCGACCGGCGGTTCGCCGGTGGTGCGGTCCAGCGCGGCAGGAACTGCTGTTGGAGGTTTTGGCGGCGCCAGAGCCGGTTCTTGCCCTGGCGCCGGTAATCCGGGCAGGAAGACGCCGGCGTCGCGCCTTGCTGCTAGATCGTGCAGGACTTCGCGCAACTTCCGGGTGCGTAACGGCCAGCCCACCCAGCCCGCGAACCCCGCCGCCTGCAGCTCGCGACTGTCCACGGTCTCGCCCAGCCGGCACAGCGCCAGACACGGCGGCGCCGCGGCGCCGAGCGCGGCTTGGAGTTTACGCGGCACCTGCCGTGTCGCCGGATCGTCGTTCCAGCTGCCAACCAGAACCGCCAGACAGCCGGGGTGCTGGCCAAGAGCCAGGATCGCCGCCTGCGCCGGATCACCGCCGAAGTCCGGTGCCACCGGATCGCAATGCAGGTAGTAGAGCGTCTCGACCACGGCCTGCCGCCCGGCGTCGTCCGGCAGAATCACCAACAACCGGCCGCCGATCGCCTCGACGAGCACCGGCGACTGGCTGCGCGCCAGGTCGAGGCGGTACACGAACTTCGTGCCGCGGCCGACCTCGCTCGAGACCGTGATCTCGCCGTGCATCAGGTCGACGAGTTGCTTGCAGATCGCCAGCCCGAGACCGGTGCCGCCGTACTGGCGGGTCGTGGACGTGTCGACCTGGGAGAACGATTCGAAGAGCCGGTCCATGCGATCGGTGGGAATACCGACACCCGTGTCTTGG
>JAQULN010000477.1 GCA_028718575.1 Candidatus Krumholzibacteriia bacterium
CCTACCGGCCGGTGGACTATTCCTCGCTCACGGTGACTGGCAGGGCGGGGTTCGACAGCGTGGCCTGCTACCGACTTGCGGTCGTCACCACGAACGGGCTGGAGTCGCAGCAATTCTTCGCCGTCGACAGCGGGCTGCTGGTGGGGGTCCAGCAGGATCAGCACACGCCGATGGGCAAGGTCCCTTCGACGACGGTGAACAAGGAGTACCGCGATTTCGACGGGTTGAAAATACCGGCCGTGATCGAGCAGTCCACGATGGGCATGCAGCAGGTGATCACGATCGAAACGGTGAGTTTCGCGCCCATCGATCCCGCGGTCTTCGCATTGCCGGCCGAGATCGCGGCGCTGGTGCAGGAGTAGATTCGGAGCGACACGGCCGCCGGGCGGGTCCGCACGGTCCCCTGCGGACCCGCCGGCACCGTGCTGTACGCCACGGCCGATGTGCCGTGGCCGAAGCGCCATGAGCGGTGCGTCGCGGCCGCAGCGCCGCTCACCCCAGCGTCGTGAGCAGCCGCACCACCACGATCACCATCAAGACGGCGAACAGCCGGCGGAACCACACCCCGCTCGTGCGTTTGTTGAGCTTGGCGCCCACCTGCGCCAGCGGAATGGCGGTGGCAGCGAGGCACGCCGCGGCGAGCACGTTCGCGTAACCAACGAAGCCATCTCCCAGCGTACCGGCCGGTGGCCCGTGCCACATGTAGCCGAGCGACGCGGCGAATGACGTGAACATGATCACACCCGACGACGTCGCCGCGAGGAACCGTCCGGGCAGCTTCCCGAAGAGCGCCAACGAGGGAACGAGCACCACACCGCCCGCGAGGCCGCTAAGGCCCGCGAAGAGGCCGGTTCCCAGCCCGATGACGCCCCAGAGCATCAGCGACCGGCGCGGGCGGCCGTCGCCGTCGGCCGGTTCGCTCTGCCGCACCAGGCGATAGGCGGCGAAGAGCAGCACGCACGCGAGTCCCGTCTGCAGCCAGCGGCCGTCGGTCTGAGCGGCCAGCGCGGATCCCAGCCAGCCTCCCAGCATGCTCGCCGGCACGATCGGCACCACCAGCCGCCACAACACCCGCTGCTGCCGATGATGCCGCCAGGCCGATGACCCGGTGCTAAGGACCGATACGGTCAAGCTGGTGGCCATCGCCGCCTGCACCACGTGCTCGCGCGGCAAACCCCAGGCGCGCAGCAACTCGAGCATGACCGGCACCATCACGATGCCGCCGCCCACGCCGGCGAAGCCGGCCACCAGGCCGGTCCCAAGGCCGGCGGCGAGCAGGATCAGGATATTGAGCAGGGAGAGATCCAAGACTTGCCTCGACGCTGGTTGTTCAGCGCGCGGATCATCGCGCGCGGTGGTTCGTGATGGCGGCGGCGACAATGAGCGCCCCGCCAAGCAAGCTGATCAGAGCCGGCGCCTCGCCCCAGACGGCCAGGCCGAGGATAAGCGAGAACAGCACGTTGTTGTAGCTCCAGATGCTTATCCGTCCGGCGGGGGCGCAGTGGTACGCGAAGGTCAGCAGCACTTGGCCGGCCGCCGCGAACGCGCCCGTGCCGACGAGCCACACCCATTGCCACCCGGCCGGCATCACATGGCGCCACAACATCAGCGGCACCATGACCACGGTCGAGATCAGCGAAAAGTAGAAGACGATGCGGCGGGGCTCCTCGCGTCCCTTGAGCTTGCGGACCACGGCATACGCCAGCCCGGCGCAGAACGACGCCCCGAAGCCGGCCAGCGCCGGCCACGGCTGCCACGCGAATCCCGGCCGGATCAAGAGCGCGGCGCCGATAAACGCCACGACCAGGCTCCACGCGATCGGGCGGGTGATGCGCTCGCCCAGCCACAACGCAGCGAGCACGGTCACCCAGAACGGCGAGATCTGTACCAGGAGCGAGGCGTCGGCGAGGGTCAGATGGCCGATCGCGTAGAAGTAGAGGAACACGCCGCCAAGACCCGCGAACGACCGCACCAGGAGCAAGGTCAGGTGCCGCGTGGGGCCGAACGGATTCTCGCGTTTCTGCCAGGCCATGACGACCGTGATCACCAGGGTCACCAGATTGCGGAAGAACACCTTCTGGTGCACCGGCAGGTCGCCCGCCGCCTTGACCATGGCGCCCATCACCGCGAAGCTGGCGGCCGACAGCAACATGTAGACGACCGCGCGAGGCAGGTTGTCGAGTTTGCCAAGTCCGTAGCCCTCGGGTAGGAGCGGTGGGCGGGATTCCGCCGTCTGTAGTGCGGTCAAGGACAGAAACGCTTTCGCTTGCTCGCCACAGCCCAGGGGGGCATCTGGGCGATCGTTGTCGACGGAAATGCAACGGTAATACCATGGTCCGCGACTGGGCAACCAACTTGACGAAGCCGGCCGGCGATCGCGGTCCCGCCTCGCAGGCACGTGCATCGCCCGCGCCGGCTCGCAACATCGCGGGGCGGCTCCCGCGCGGAAACCGGCCCCACAGCAAGCGCTAGCTGGACCTCTTTAACCAGATCAGTTGCGATAGAGCCCCTTGATGTCGCTCCAGG
>JAQULN010000478.1 GCA_028718575.1 Candidatus Krumholzibacteriia bacterium
CATCCGGACCTCGAAGCTGGCGTCGCGGCACAACGCGGCCAGGCGTTCGGTCAATCGCACGCGATCGTCCGGCGCGAACTTCCCGTTGCAGATCGCCACCGTCAACGCCGCCTCGGCGCGGGCCTCGTAGTAGCGATCCGCAAGACCGCAGTCCAGGATCGCCGCGAACTCGGCCGGCGGCAGTGCGTGCGAACCCAGGCCGCGCAGACCCTTCAGCGCGTCGCGGCGGACCATGGGCACGTCCGTTTGCGCCATGCCGCGCAGGACGCCGGCCGCCTCGCGATAGCCGGCCAGACCGGCCAAACGGCAACCGCGCGCCCGGCGCAACCAGTCGCCGCTGCCGAGCAGATCGTCGATCTTGCTCAGCAGCAATTCCCGCTCGGCGGCTTCCAGCGGCGGCGCGGCTTCGCTGGTCACCGCTTGCAGAAGCTCTTCCATCCCGGCGGCGTCGAGGCCCATCACGCGGTCGAACGGATGCGGCGGCGGCACTGCGACCGCCGGTCGCGGCCCCTCGCCGAGCAGATAGGCGGCGCAGTCGGCCAAGAACCGCGCCGCGTCCGGCGCGGCGAGGCTCGCCGCCGCGGCTGCCATTTGCGCCAGGCGTTGCGGGGCGGCGAGCAACTCGCGCGCGAGGTCGGCGAGGCGCGTGCCCGGTACCCGCGGCTCGTCGTTGCCGGGCGCCCGCGGATCGAGGCGTTCGTAGAGGACCCGGCAGGCGCCGGCGCGCTCCAGCACGCGGGCATTGCGCACCTGGTGGTCGCCCGGCAGGTTCGCCTTCGGGATGACAATCGCCGGCTTGCCCTGGGCGCAGACTTCCATCAGCGAGCCTGCGCCGGCGCGGCAGATCACCAGATCGCTCGCCGCGTAGTAGGCGGCCATGTCGTCGATGAAGTCACAGCGCCGGTAGCGCGGCTCGTCCAGCAGCGCCACGTCGCTCGCGCGCAGGCGGTCCTGGACGTCCTGGTAGCCGTGGTAGGCGTTGCGAGCGGGTCGCCTGCCGAACGGACGCCCGCAGCCGTGGATCAGCCAGAAATTCTGCTCGGCCAACAAAGCAGGCGCGGCTTCGACGACGGCCCGGTTGAGCGTGCGCGCGCCCTGGCTGCCGCCGAACGCGAAAACGACGCGGGCCTGATCCGGCAACGCCAGCGCGCGGCGGGCGGCGGCGCGGTCGACGCGTTGGCAGCCGCTGCGCACCGGATAGCCGGTGTAGACGGCCTTGCCTTCCGGCAGCTCCCGCAGCGTCTCGGCAAAGGAGACGGCGACGAGATCGGCGACTTGCGCGGCCAGGCGGTTCAACCGGCCGAGATGAGCGTTCTGTTCGTGCACCAACAGCGGTGCGCGCGCGAGGTGCAACCGCCGCAGCACGGCGTTCGCCAGGACCACCGGCGCGGCGACGTAGCCGCCGGTGGCGAAGATCAAATCGGGGCGATAGCGCAACAGGATGCCGAAGGCGGACACGAGACCCCAGCCGAGCGACCAGGCAAACGGCAGGACGCCGGTCCACGCCGCCGGCAGACCGCGGCTCCACACGCGCGAGAGCGGAATGCCCGCGCGCGGCACCATGGTCGCCTCGGCCTTGTCGGCGAGGCCGGCGTAGCGGAAGTCCGCGGCGGGGAAACGCTCGGCCAGTGCATCGGCCGCGGCTAGCGCCGGCGCCACGTGCCCGCCGGTGCCGCCCCCGGTCAGCAGGATCCGCCTGGGCATGTCCACCTCCGTGTGGTCGTCGAGTCGAATTGTGGCACGGAATCGGCCGCCGTGCAACCGCCGGGGTAGGGGTTCACGAACGAGCGGCCGCTTGACGCGGTGGCCGTCAGCACGATACTCAGGCAGCGGCCGCCCGCGCCAAAGGAGCCCGCATGCACCTCGTGTCCTGGAACGTCAACGGTCTGCGCGCCTGCCTGCGCAAGGGAGGCGGCGACTGGCTGGCGCGTTGTGATGCCGACGTGATCTGTCTGCAGGAAACCCGCGTCCTTCCCGAGCAAACGGATTTTGCGCTGCCCGGCTACCGGACCTTCTGGAACCCGGCGGCCAAACCGGGCTACAGCGGTGTCGCGATCTGCACGCGCCGCAAGCCGCAGCGGATCTCGGCCGGCCTTGGCATCGCGGCGCTCGACACCGAAGGGAGGGTTCTCGCCGTCGAATTGGCCGACCTCTTCGTGGTCACCGTCTATACGCCGAACGCCCAGCGCGATCTGGCGCGCCTCGATTTTCGCGCCCGCGTGTGGGATCCCGCCTTCCTGACTTACATCGGGAGCCTGGCGGCGCGCAAGCCGGTCGTCTTCTGCGGCGACCTGAACGTCTCGCACAAGGAGATCGACCTGGCGAATCCGCAGCAGAACCGGCGCAATGCCGGTTTCACCGACGAGGAGCGGGCTGGGTTCGACCGGATCATCGCTGCAGGCTTCGTCGACACCTTCCGCGAGTTCGAGTCCGGCGGCGGCCACTATACGTGGTGGAGCAACCGCAGATGACAAGGTCTATCGATCCTTCTTGTTTGAGAAGCCCGTCTACAATGCGCCTATC
>JAQULN010000479.1 GCA_028718575.1 Candidatus Krumholzibacteriia bacterium
ATCTCATCGACCAGTGGCGTTGGGTGGACGACCGCCACCTGCTGGTCCTGCGCGCCGGCGGCGAGGACCAGGTCAGCCTGCGGCTGCTGCGCTGGCGCGAGCCGGGACTGTGATCGTTCCTCAGGATCGAATGGTAGAGCAGTTGCCGCCGGCGGGCGGGTTGTGCTAGGTTCTACAAGCCTGGTTCACCAACGCGAAGGAGTCCGCGATGAACCAATCGTCCACCGGTCTGAGCGAAAACGTCGCCGGCACGCTTAGCTACGTCCTCGGCTGGATCACCGGGCTGGTGTTCCTGCTCGTCGAGAAGAACAGCAGCTTCGTGCGCTTCCACGCCATGCAGTCGCTGATCACGTTCGGCCTCTTGTTTATCGCGGGTCTGGTCGTCAACTTCTTGCCCGGCATCGGTCCCCTGCTCGGCGCGTTGCTTGGCATCCTGACCCTGATCCTCTGGATCCTGCTGATGCTCAAGGCCTGGAGCGGCCAACGCTACAAGCTGCCCTGGATCGGCGACGAAGCGGAGAAGCAGGTCGGGCGGATGACGCCTCCTTGAGCGCCGCCGCCGTCCGGAGCTGCCCCTGGTGCGGCGACGATCCCCTCTACGTGTGCTATCACGACCAGGAGTGGGGCGTCCCGAGCCGCGACGACCGCCATCTCTTCGAGATGTTGCTGCTCGACGGCGCGCAGGCCGGTTTGTCTTGGCTGACGATCCTGCGCAAGCGCGAGGGCTACCGGCGCGCGTTCGCGGGCTTCGACCCCGAACGGATCGCCCGCTTCACCGCGCGCGACCAGGCGCGCCTGCTCGCCGACCCGGGCATCGTGCGCAACCGATTGAAGATCGCCTCGGCGGTGCGCAACGCGCAGGCGTGGCTGGCGCTGGTCGCGGCCGAGGGTTCGTTCGCCGCGTACCTGTGGGATTTCGTCGACGGCCGGCCCGTGCAGAACGCGTTCCGCACTCTGGCCGACATCCCCGCCACCACCCCGCTCTCGGACCGCATCAGCAAGGATCTCAAGCAGCGAGGTTTCAACTTCGTGGGCTCGACGATCATCTACGCATTCCTGCAGGCGGCGGGCGTGGTCAATGACCACCTGGTGTCGTGCTTCCGCTACCGCGAAGTGGCGCGGTAGAGGCCGGCCAGGTCCGGGCAATCATTGACAGGCCACAATCATCCTGGTAAGCTCCAATAGTTCCCGCGGGGATTGGAGGTTTCCCGACATTCGTCTCTTGCGCCAAAGGAGTTGCCACCCCGACCTCCGCCTTGTCCTGCCTGGTACCAGGGCAGGCTCCGTTGACTTTCGACTTCACGGACAACTACTGGGGCACCGACGATCCCGACGAGATCGCCGCGATGATCTACGACGCCAGCGACCACGACGACACCGACTACACGATCGACTTCGTGCCGTACCGCAGCGCGTCGACCCCCGTCGAGCGGCGGTCGCTGAGCGAGATCAAGGCGTTGTTCAGGTAGCGGGCGGGCGCCGCGCCGGCAACAGCATCACCGCCGACACCGCGAGCCCCGGGAAGATCGCCTCGATGCCCAGCCACGGCCGGCCGCCGCCGGCGAGCAACCAGCCGCCAGAGACGGCCCCTGCTAGCACCATCGCCCAGGCCGTACGCCGCTGGCCGCTGGCGCCGGACGCCCGCCGGCCCAGGTTGGCCAGCAGCAGCGGCAAGAGCAGCACCGGCGTGCCCAACGAACCCACGGTCTTCCAGATCACGATCACCGATTGCGCCCACAGCGCGAGCGCGACCGCCAGCGCGGCGGTGGCGAGCAAGCCCCAGCGCACTACGCGTAGGCTGGCGTCGGCGTCGCCGGCGGCCAGCAACCCACCCGCGGGCAATCGCCACCGGCGCAGGAAATCGCGCCCCAACGTGATCGCCGCCAGGAACGCGTAGCTGTCCACGGTCGACATGATGGTCGCCAGCAAGCCGACGGTGAACAGGCCCAGCCAGACGCCGGACAGCGCGTCGGCGGCCAGGCGCGGAAACGCGGTCACCGGGTCGGCGAGGTCGGGCAACACCGCGCGCGCGTAGAGGCCGGCCGTCGTGGTCAGCGCGTCGAAGAGCACCCAGAACCCGATCGACACCAGGATGCCGGTGCGCGCGGTGCGCTCGTCGCGCGCGGCGTAGCAGCGCTGGTAGAAGCCGGGTTCGGTGAGCGTGGCCGCGGCGATCGCATACCATACGGCGACCGCTTGCCAGCCCAAGCCGCCGTCGGCCGACAGGTGCGCCGGCGGCAGATTGGCGCGCAGCCAATCGAGACCGCCGTACTTGACCGCGCAAACCGGCACCAGCAGCAGAAACGCCGCGAACATCAGCACGAACTGCACGCGGTCGGTAGTGACCACGGCCTGCAGCCCGCCGCGAAAGACATAGGCCACCGAGAACGCCGTGCCCAGGCTGACGGCGAGCCAGAGGGGCCACCCCGTCGCCAGGCGGATCAGCACGCCGAGCATGAGCACGTACGCGGCCGGGGCGGTCATCACGAAGAGCGCGGC